>CAZLTF010000103.1:0-1850 GCA_964562195.1 uncultured Bacteroidales bacterium
CTTCCTGCTTTTTCTTCAGTAAACCAATTTGAACCTTTATAAATCTTTTTGCTCATGATATTCCTCCCGTAGTTTGTAAAGCCTAACGACTAAAGTCACCAGCCGACAAGACGCAAGCCCGAAGGGCGCAGCGGATTGGCGGTCTGGTGCACTGATTTGTTAGATTTCTTTTATTTTCCTTTGTAATTCATTGCTATTTTTAAAGATAGCTTCTATTTGTTCCCGTGTAAATCCAAGCACATGAAGCAGATGAAGTTGGAATATTGCTTCCATTTTGAGACAGAGTAACCACAATTCTCGACCTTCTGCAGCTCTAGACTTTAAAGATTCATCATAATGAGTAAGATAGTTTCTTGTATCAACAATCTTTCTTACAAGATTTTTCCTATCTCTACTTGTCCCAAAAAGGTTTTTAAATGGTTCAATAATATTCTTTATTCTTCGCGCAAGACTTATTTCGTTTGCATACTGTAATTTTCCAGATAACCATTCTCGATGTTCTTCTGGGCAATGCTCCATTAAGTTATCAACGATTTTTTTAAAGGTGGCATCGTCCATAGATTTTTCATTTGAAGTTCTACGATGATAACTCTCAAGCCCCTGAACTAGAGCCAAAAACTTCCCATCTAAATATTTATGAACTCCTGCTTTTGCAGAAAAATATAAATTTAATGCCGGGTCAATTTTATCGTAGGCCTGGAACCAATTATTGACTATTAGCTCCAGATCATCTTTAATTTGGATAAATCTGAACAGCATCCGATGCCAATCAATTTTTGCTTCAATTTCTGTATAAGGAAGACTAGGATAGTAAATTGATATAGATGCCGGTATCGTTTTATCATTCCCGACATTTTGTACTATTGCATCAGAAGTAGCAGAGACTTGTTCTATACAGACAGTTTTATCTACAGCGAAACCAACAAGAGTTGTAATTTTATAAGCTGATGAAATAAAGTCGTCTAGTGGGAGTCCTTGTTTAGATACAAGCTTGAAATATGTTTTCTGTGTTATTTTTGCTTCTCTTATAATGGGAACCCCAGGCAATGTCCAAGAAAATGTAATTAGAAGGTTCATCCCATTGCTAAGATTGATTGATATTTCTTCCGGAGGTGAATATATTATTGAGGCTGTTTTATTTTCAAATTGATGTTCAACTCTTATACCGCTTATCCCAACCCACTCGTCAATACCTTCCACAGAGAACTTGAATGTATTGAATAATATCTCTTCATTTTCATTGTAGGCAAGCCCCAAAAAAGCTTTATTAACATATACTGATGATTTTGAAATACCCCCAAAGGATACGTTTGTAGTTTTATAAAAACAGCCATCCAATGTTACTAGTCCAAATTTTTCAATATGCCCTACAATTCTCCCTAACTCATACTGTCCATTTAGAGCTTTATTCAATCCGTCAATGCTTTCATCGAACAATCCGACTACTTCAAGTTCAATATTTCCTCCATCTTGTATGACAAGTGTTCCGGGAATCTTTCTTTCTGGAGTTGATGGAAGCCAAAAATATCCAGCTTTTTCTATTTTCTCTCTAACACGCAATTATTTCTCCTTTAAAAAATCTAACGCAAAGGGTCACCTGCCGACATGGAGCAAGGCCGAAGGCCGCAGCGGAATGGCGGTCAGGTGCACCCAATTGTTATGTATTTTAATAAGCCTTTTATATTTCTTTGAGATAATATTGCCTTAAAATATCTTTAAACTTTTTAGATTGAATATCCTTTGATTTTTCAATTAAACCTTTTTCGTCAATAAATACTAACTCATATTTTCTTGTTTTTATATTTTTGATAAACCCTTTGGCATCATCATTAAAACCACCACTAGACCAA
>CAZLTF010000104.1:0-8120 GCA_964562195.1 uncultured Bacteroidales bacterium
CAACCCACCAGCCTCCGGATGAGCATCCATGAAATTCACCACCTTGACGAAGGTATCTTCTTCTACCAGCGTATCCGGATTGAGAAGAAGGATATATTCGCCTTTTGAGATTCGTATCGCTTGATTATTTGCTTTGGAGAATCCGACATTCTCTTTGTTGGCGATAAGCCGCACTTCTTCAAATTTCTCGCGAAGCATTTCGACCGATCCGTCTATCGAAGCATTATCCACAACAAAAACCTCTGCGTCCATACCTTTGAGAGCCTCCCTCACAGAAAGCAAGCACTGCTCAAGAAATACTTTCACATTGTAATTTACAATTATTACGGATAATTTCATCTCCATTTTTTTTGCAAAAGTAATAATTAATATCTTCTAAAAAATGCATTATTTTTCAAGTAGCGATTTTCAATTCACAGGGATTTGTTAAGTTTTCAAAAAATATTAGATTGTATGAAGTATTTTTATATATCTTTGCAGAATATTTTTTTGAATATATTTGTCTATGAAGAAAGCGAAGATACTGTTTGTCTCTCAGGAGATTACCCCTTTTGTAGAAGAGACTCCCATTGGAAAGGTTGCCCGGTATTTACCACAAGCAACGCAAGAATTAGGAAGGGAAATCCGTACATTTATGCCCCGTTACGGGAATATTAACGAGCGAAGGAACAATTTACACGAGGTGATTCGTCTTTCCGGGATGAATATTGTCATCAACGATAAAGATAATCCGTTGTTGATCAAAGTCGCTTCTATTCCCAAAGCGAGAATGCAAGTTTATTTTATTGATAACGAAGATTTCTTTAAAAGAAAGTTTAAAGTGACCGATAAAGACGGAAATTTTTTTGAAGACAATGACGAACGTATCATTTTTTACTCACGTGGAGTGATGGAAACCATCAAACAATTGAGCTGGAGTCCGGATGTCGTCAGCATTCACGGATGGATGGCTTCGATGGTACCCTTGTATCTCAATTCCATGTATCAAGACAACACGCTTTTCAGCTACGCAAAAGTCATCACGACACTCTACAACGATGATTTTGAAGGCAAAATGCGTGAGGAATGGCTCGAAAAACTCAAATATGACAGCATCACAGAAGAACAGCTCAACCACCTCAAAGACCTTGATTATCTTGCTATTATGAAAACAGCTATTGATAATTCGGATGCCTTGGTGATGGGCAGTATCAAGATAAATGATGAACTGGAAGCATACGCCAAAGCATCCGGCAAGCCTATTCTACCATTCTCCAATGAAGATCAATACATTGAAGCTTACAATACATTTTTTGATGAAATACTGGGTGATGATTTTGAAGGATAAAACAGTTTTTTACTACATTGGTATATTGATTGCTTTCATTATCGTTTCTTGTGACAAAGAACCGGATAGCGTAGGAGGTGAACTATTTCAAAAAGAAGAACTAAGTATTGGCTTGGATACCACTGATTTTGTGCGTGCTTACTCCTATAAGTTGGATTCTATTTATACGAAAAACAAAGCTATTTATCAATTTGGAAGTATTTATGATGCCGTATTCGGACAAATGTCCAGCAGTGTATATTTCCAGATTGCCTCTCCCAAAGCACTCCCGAAACCTTATACCGGTACGGTCGATTCGGTGGTCTTAGAGTTAAATATTCAGGGTATCTACGGAGATATTACTACCACCCAAAGTCTTCATGTATTTCAGCTTGCCGATACGATTCATCAAGGAAAAAGCTACTTCTCAACCAATAAAATCCCTCTAAATATGGAAAAGGGAGTCTTGGGAAGTGTCAGCTATACAAATAAGTCCCTGATAGATCAAATTCAGGAAAATGAAGTTGCCAAGCTAAGAGTTCGCCTCGACAATGCGTTGATAGGTTCGTTTATTTTAAATATGGACTCAATAATCCTCTCTTCAAATTCAAAATTTGACAGCCTCTTCAAAGGCTTGGCGATTATTCCGGAGCCTCTTCAATCTGCAGATCGTGGTTCGACTATGACTATCAATTTTGCCGGTACTGCTCCCAAGCTAATGATTTATTACAATGACACATTAACCACTTGTAGATTTATCTCCGGTACTACAAATGCATTTTCCTACTATGAACACAACATATTGGCCTCTCAAGATCCTGTATTCAAACAACAGATGAATGGTGACACAACGCAAGGTGAATCCAATATTTATCTTGAAGGTTTGGGTGGTTCGAGAGCACTTATTAAATTTCCCGGATTAAAAGATTGGGTAAATAACCGGAAATTGTTCATTCATCAGGCAAAATTAATATTACCTGTAGAATTGAGTGCCAATCAAAGCTTTTTTCCTCCGGAGAAATTAACACTTCTTATGCGAACAGACAGCACCGTCGTTTCTCTTCCTGACGAGAGAAGAGGTAGTTTGATTGGAGGACAATACAGTCAGAATTTTCAAAGGTATGACTATACGATTACAATGTACATTCAAGATCTTGTAAACGGCGTACCGGACAAGGGATTGCAGCTCTCGATTAAGGGTGGCACATCCTCTCCCGAAAGGATTAAACTAAAAGGGACAAATCCCGGATTGGAAGAAAACATTCGTTTGAAAATCATATATACGGAATTGAAGTAACCAAAATATTCAAAAAAAATTTTAAACTATGTGCGGAATCGTAGCTTACATCGGACATAAAGATGCTTACCCTATTTTGATCAAAGGATTACAAAGATTGGAATACAGAGGGTATGACAGTGCAGGGGTTGCATTGTTGAATGATAAGATAAATATGTACAAAACAAAGGGGAAAGTCTCAGAGTTGGTCAATTATGCAATCAGCAAAGACACCAGTGGCAATGTAGGTATTGCCCATACACGTTGGGCTACGCATGGCGAGCCAAATACCACCAATGCCCATCCTCATTTTTCGCAATCCGAAGACATCGCAATTATTCACAACGGAATCATCGAAAATTATGATACGATCAGGGACTTTTTGGTCCAAAAGGGATACACATTTCGTAGTGAAACAGACACGGAAGTACTCGTCCAACTTATAGAAGACATCAAAAAAGAAACCGGTCTTTCATTGTTTGAATCGGTTCGGGTGGCACTCAATAGAGTTGTTGGTGCTTATGCCATAGCGGTAGTCTCGGTATCGGATCCGGATAAAATTGTAGTAGCACGAAAGGGAAGCCCTCTCGTAGTAGGGATTGGCAAAGATGGTGACTTTTATGTAGCCTCTGATGCAGCACCAATCGTGGAATACACAAAATCAGTATATTACCTTGATGATGAGGATATTGCATGTCTCAAAGCCAATGAAGAGCTCCATCTCAAAACCATTAAGGACGAAATAAAAAGTCCAAAAATCGAAGAACTTGATCTGAATATTGATGCACTTGAGAAAGCCGGTTTTGATCACTTTATGTTGAAAGAAATTCATGAGCAACCAACTTCAATATTGGATAGTATGAGAGGCAGAATCAGTGCCAAAGACAACACCGTAAAATTGGGTGGTATCGAAGATTACGAAAAGCATATCTTGGATGCACACCGTATCATTATGGTTGCCTGTGGTACATCATGGCATGCCGGCATTGTTGGAGAATACCTTTTTGAGGAGCTGGCACGCATACCGGTAGAAGTAGAATATGGCTCCGAATTTCGGTATCGCAATCCCATTATCACCAACGATGATGTCGTGATCGCCATCTCTCAATCAGGTGAGACAGCAGACACTTTAGCTGCCATTGATTTGGCAAAACAAAAGGGTGCTCTATTGCTCGGAGTGTGTAATGTCGTCGGCTCTTCGATTGCAAGAGCCACACACGCAGGAGTTTATACCCATGCCGGTCCCGAGATCGGAGTTGCCTCTACCAAAGCTTTCACGGCTCAAGTAACCGTTCTCACCCTCATGGCTTTGCGCTTAGGATTTTTGAAAAAAACAATTGACGAAGCTACATATCATTCTCTCATCAATGAATTGGAAGACATTCCGGCAAAAGTGGAAGAAGTTTTGAAAACGGAAAAGTTAGTAAAAGAAATATCCGCAAAATTTAAAAATGCCGGCAACTTCTTGTATCTCGGGCGTGGAATTAATTTTCCGGTCGCATTGGAAGGAGCATTAAAATTGAAAGAGATCTCATACATTCATGCCGAAGGCTATCCTGCCGCCGAAATGAAACATGGTCCTATTGCTCTTATTGATGAAAATATGCCTATCGTTGTCATTGCTACCAAAGAAGGCAATTACGAAAAAATCGTAAGCAACATCCAAGAGATCAAAGCACGCAAAGGTATTGTCATCGCCATTGTGACCAAAGGAGATACAACAGTTGCACAAATGGCTGATTATGTAGTTGAAATCCCAAAAACGGAAGAATTGTTAGTGCCTTTGTTGGCTACTATTCCTTTGCAACTACTGTCGTATCACATCGCTGTTATGCGCGGATGCAACGTGGATATGCCTCGCAACCTCGCTAAATCCGTAACCGTCGAATAATATTTACAAAAAAAATAAACGGAAAAAGGAGGCAAATGCTTCCTTTTTTGTTAGAGAAAAACCGGAATATAAAAGAAACTACAATGGAAATTGCACTTATCGCACACGATGGAAAAAAACCCGAAATCGTAAAATTTTTAATGGAACACAAAGAACAACTGCTTGCAAAAGATGTTACACTCTTCGCCACCGGCACTACCGGCAAATATGTCAGAGATGCCGGAATGAAAGTACACCGGTTTTTATCCGGTCCGCTGGGTGGTGATGCTCAAATTGCCGCTCGTGTAGCCGAAGGAAAAATAAAAATGGTTATTTTCTTTCGTGACCCTATGGGAAAACATCCCCACGAACCCGATATCTCCATGCTGATGCGAATCTGTGATGTGCATAATGTACCCTTGGCGACCAATCCGGCAACTGCAAATTGGCTGTTTAAAAATTTATAGACAGCAAACACTTCTTTATCAAGCTGATTTTCAGCCTTTTCATACCAACGTTTCTACTATTGATAAAGTTGCGAAATAGGTGTTTCTCCTATTGATTTTATGATTACATTTGTCCGTTCCGGTAAAAATTGCAACGAAACATCATTTTCTTTTCAAAGATATAATGATACTTGCAAAAAAAAATAATGTTGGAAATATATCATCCGGAGCCGGAACAAGCAGACTTGAACAGTTTGAAAAAGAATTGTAAAGATACGGTGAAAAGTGTATTGACAAAGCAAATAGTATGATAAATAATCAGGAATTAGAATTAGCGTGGAATTTTGTTGAAAAGACGGATCGAAACATATTTTTGACCGGAAAAGCCGGTACCGGCAAAACTACTTTTCTACATAGAGTAAAAGAGGAATCCTTAAAACGATTGGTAGTAGTCGCTCCGACGGGAGTGGCAGCTATTAATGCCAAAGGTGTAACCATTCATTCGTTTTTTCAAATGCCTTTTGGTCCGGTATTACCTCCCGAAGCACAAAACAAAGATGCTGACAGCACACAATTTCAACGGAAATTTAATCGCAAAAAAATTGACATTATACGTTCTTTGGATTTGTTGATTATCGATGAAATCAGTATGGTGCGGGCGGATCTCTTAGATGGGATAGACCAAGTATTACGAAAATACAGAGACCGTACGCGGGTTTTTGGTGGTGTTCAGGTGTTGATGATTGGCGATTTGCAACAGTTGGCTCCTGTCGTGAAACACCAAGAATGGAATTTACTTTCCACTTATTATGATACACCTTATTTCTTTAGCAGCAAGGCTCTGCAAGAAGCGAAAATGATAGGAATAGAGTTAAAACACATTTTCAGACAACAAAATCAAGAATTTATCGAGATTCTTAATGAAATCAGAAACAATTCGATCTCCGGCAATTCACTTCAGAAATTAAATCAAAGATATATTCCCGGCTTTGTTCCAAGAGATGATGAGGGATATATTACCCTTACGACTCACAACGAACAAGCAGACAGGATTAACATCGATAAACTCACGCAAATCAACAGGAAAAGTCATATATTTGAAGCGGAAATAGAAGGGGATTTTTCGGAATATGCCTATCCTACTCACTATCAATTGCAACTAAAAGTAGGAGCACAAGTGATGTTTATCAAAAACGATTCTTCTCCCGAAAAAAGATATTACAACGGGAAAATCGGAAAAATCATTGGCTTTGAAGACGAGGAAGTCATCATCCAATGTCCGGATGACACAAATAAAATATATGCCGGCAATGAAACTTGGGAAAATATCAGCTATTCCATTGACCCTGAAACAAAAAAAATTACAGAACACGTCAAAGGCAGTTTTTCGCAAATACCTTTGCGTCTTGCTTGGGCAATCACGATTCACAAAAGTCAAGGACTTACTTTTGACAAAGCTATCATTGATGTAAGTTTTTCTTTCGCACATGGACAGACCTATGTGGCTCTAAGCCGCTGCAAGACGCTGGAAGGAATCGTTCTCAACAACCCCATCCAAAAACAAAGCATCATTCAAGATCAGCGGGTATCCGGATTTAGCAAAGAAATAGAGGACAATCTACCGGATGAAAATACACTCTCCCTGTCACAAAAAGAATTTCAACTCAACTTACTCAAAGAACTTTTTGATTACCGGCAATTTACATATCCATTGAATCGTTTTGCCAAGATTACCTATCAAAATCATTCTGTTTTGAAAGGAGAATTGGAAGAACCGGTTCGCAAATTGAAAGCATCTATTTCCAATTTGATTCAAGTAGGAAAAAGTTTCCAATCTCAATTGAAAACCCTTTCTACGGATGTGTTATTTCCCGAAAAAGATAAGACGATATCCGGTCGAATCTCCAAAGCCACCCACTATTTTATCAAGCAAAATATGGATGAAATTCAAACAAATTTGGACGCAATATCTTATTCTACCGACAATAAAGAAATCAAAAAAGAACTCAAAAAACATTTAAACAAATTATACGAACTTTTGAGCATAAAGCAATATTGTATGTCCGGACTGCAAGATGGTTTTGCAAGTGAGAAATACTTGGACTTGAGAGCCAAAGCAGTGCTCGAAAAACCAAAAAAACCTACCAAAGAAAGAGACTTTGTGGATAAAAATGCCAATCCGGCTCTCTTTGAAGAACTTCGTCACTGGCGTATGGAAAGGGCTATGGAATATGACATCGCTCCTTTTCAGATATTTTCGCAAAAGACTCTATATGAGATGTGTACGGTATTGCCAATGGACAAAGGTGAACTCTTGAATATCAAAGGAATGGGAAAGGTTAGAATTGCAAAATATGGAAATGAAATCCTCGAGATAATAAAGAGATATGTTGAGGAAAATAAGGTGGAAATTCCTCACATAGATTTTGGGAAAAAACAAAAGCCCGCACCCAAAAAAGATACCAAAAAAATTAGCCTCGATATGCTAAATGCCGGTAAGACCATAGAAGAAATTGCCAAAGAAAGAAGTTTGGTACTGAGTACTATCGAAGGACATTTGGCATATTATATTGCCAAAGACGAACTAAATCTTGAAGACATTGTCGGCAAAGAAAAAGCCGCAGAACTTCTATCTGCTATCCGTTCCACGCAATTTTCAGGCTTAGTAGATCTAAAATCAAAAGTTGATGATAAATTCTCCTATGGTGATCTGAAGATGGCATTAAGCGAAATAAGTCGGAAAGAATCATAAAACGGCAATCATCGGATAATAATCTTGGCTGTATGTAAAATTTCACCGGAGACCGCGAGAATATGATAAAAATACATTCCCGGCAATTGCGAACTGATATCAATACGGGTATCACTTCTATTCAAGTGCCAAAGTCCCGTTTGTTTTCCCATCATATTTGTCAATACAAATGTGGTATTATTGATGGAAGTATGAATATGTAAATATTCTGTCGCCGGATTTGGAAGAACGGACATTGAAAAGAGCGTCGTCTTTTTTTGGATTTTATTCACTCCACCATTGCAGAGCAAAGCCTCAAACAAAGCACTCGCTTCCTCAATAAACCCCTGATAATCATCCTGAAACATTCCGCTATAAATATCAAGATGCCCTCCATCAGGTATGGAATGCAATATATTTGATATATCGACACTGTCGGCTTGTTGATGAATCAACTGGCTACCTTCTACAAGAAACACTCCTGCGGCATA
>CAZLTF010000105.1:0-4019 GCA_964562195.1 uncultured Bacteroidales bacterium
ATTTGCTTAGCAATATCATAATGTTGATTTTAGAATAGGCAGTTGTGTTTTATTTTGTGATAAGCTCAAGATGTGAAATGACAGGATAATGATCCGAATATTCTTTGCGGCGGAGTTGAAAAGCGGTGGCTGTAAAATCTTCGGAATGAAAGATATAGTCGATTCGAATCGGCGGGAGATATGGAGCTGAGAAGGTGCTGGCAAGTCCGCTTCCTGCTTCGCAGAATGAATCTTGTAGGACAGCCGAAATTTCGTGATAGGTATATGAAAGTGGTGTGTCGTTGAAGTCTCCGCATAGAATGACAGGCATCGATGTTTGCTTCAACAATCCGTTGATTAATGCGGCTTCGTGCGCTCGTATCTGATAGGCTTTGAGCATCTTATGAGCAATTCTGATCGAACCTTCTTTTATCTCTTCTTTCGTTTGTTTCTTTTTTATCTCTTTCAGAAAACGATAATCGGCTCCGCCGAAATGCAATGATGCCAAGTGAAGATTGTAAATCGCAATGGTATCTTTTCCTTTCACTATTTTGGTTATCAATCCAATGGTTTTGTGTTGATATTCGATGAAGTCCTTCTTGATTATCGGATACTTGCTGTATGTGATAAGCCCGGCTTTCGCTTCATTTTTGTGGTAAAGATATTTTTGATAATGAAAATGTTTAAGCCCCATTTTTTTGCCAAAACGTTTTTTGTCATTGATGAAAATCTTATCTTTTATCAGAAATTCTTGAAGGCAAACGATGTCAGGGGACTCGTTTTTTAGAAAATTTAGGACGCTGTCTTGCTGACTCTTGGGATGTTTTTTGTCCGGAAGATAATTGTAAAAATCATGTACGTTATAACTTAAAACTTGGATGCTACCGGAGGATGCTTCTTGACTCTTATTTAATTGAAAATGAGACAAAAGAATATTCCAACCCATAAGAATTGCAACGATGGAATGAACGGAGCGCAAAGGTGAGAAATAAAGCCAAAATAGAATAAATAGAATATTTGCCAACAACAATGGAAGGTAGGCAATCCCCAATAATGCTAAATATGGAAAAATAGACGGATCAATGAATGAAGACAAATATGCCAAAAGCAATAAAACAATGAATACATAATTAACCAGCAATAGTAGTTTCAGAGGAATGCTTTTTGAGCTATTGGCAAACGACCCCATTATATTTTCGTTTTACGGATTGAATAAAAAATCAATGCAATACCGCTTATCACAATCGGAATACTTAATAGTTGTCCCATATTGAGCCTCATATTTTCTTCAAAAGCTACTTGCGTTTCTTTGATAAACTCTACCAAGAATCGCAGTCCGAAAATCCCCGTAAGAAAAGTCCCCAACAGCAGCCCCAAAGGCGGTTTGCCTTCATATTTCTTGTACATAAACAGCAATATGAAGAAGATGATCAGATAGGAAAGTCCTTCGTACAGTTGAGTCGGATGTTTTGCTATATGTTCGTTGTTCCTTGCAAATACAAATCCCCAAGGCAAAGTGGTAGCGTGTCCGTAAATTTCTGAATTCATCAGATTGCCGGTTCGGATTAGAAATGCTGCCAGGGCAACGACAATGACAACCCTGTCCATCGTCCATAAAAATTTGCGATTATATTTTCGTGAAAAAAGGTAAATAGCAATACTATTGCCAATCGCCGCTCCGTGACTCGCCAATCCTTGAAATCCCGTAAAATGAAATCCCCCTTGAAAACTGACAGGAAGAATCATCTCGAGAGGATGCGATAAGTAGTAGTCCGGTTCGTAGAAAAGGCAATGCCCGAGACGTGCACCGATTACCGTTCCCGCCAACATATACATCGAAAGTTTATCCAAAACTTCAATCTCAATCCCTTCCCTTTGAAATATTTTTTGAAGAATAAGGTAGCCGAATACAAACGAAAGCCCGAAGAGCAAACTATACCATCTTATTCCGAAATCCCCTATTTGAAAAATGAATGGACTTACATCCCACACAATCTTTATCAACATAATGCATTTTTTTGCAAAAATAGAACTATTTTCTTTATGGGGATGTTATTATTCCTTAAATCAATAAAAAAAAAGACTTGAATGCTCATCAAGTCTATAATGATGGGTGTCTAAACGGATCTATCGGATGCTTTTAATAACGTAGGTAACATTATTAAAGGAGAATTGATCTCCTGCTTTCATACCTCGCATTGCTTTCACAATGGGTACTAACGGGGAAACCGCAAAATATTTTTTTCCTTCCAATTCGATTTCTCCCAGACCTGTCGAGATAAAAAAGTTTAGTTTGTCGGTTTCTACGATAGCTCCGAAATCTGCCGTATCTATTTCACCCAATAAGGAGATTTTTCCAAATACATCGATAATGTCTTTGGCTTTTGCCAATTGTTTGGAAAACATATCTTTTTTTCTAAGCATCTGAGCGCGATACGAATCATAGCGATCTTTGGGAGTACCATAGTCGTTTGCATTTTTTTGTAAGGTCTTGACAGCTTCATTCAGAGTGTCAATCTTTTCCATTTGTTCCTTGATACACAAGTCAATTAATTTTGTTTTTACTTCCATAATGGATTTGTATTTTCTTTTATTTGATATACATTCCGGCAACAATACTGTTATGAATACCGGGTATTACCCAAATAATAGTGAAAGAATTCTCAATTTTTGCTTTTCCTATTAGAGATACTTGTAAAAATATCCGAAGGATGTTTCTTAACAATTATGAGTTTAAGGCTTCTGCGCCGGCAACAATTTCCAACAGCTCTTTTGTAATAGAGGCTTGTCTTGCTTTGTTGTATTCCAGTTTTAGAGCATCCAACATTTCTCCTGCGTTTTCGGTTGCTTGATGCATTGCCGTCATTCTGGCTCCGTGTTCGGATGCATTGGAATCCAAAATGGCTTTATAAAATTGAACTTTCAATATCTTGGGTCTTAGTTGTTCTAAAATTTCTGCTGTATTGGGTTCAAAAATATAATCTGTATTCAGATTTGCTTCTTGTTCTCCGGATTTGCTTTCATCCTTGACAATAGGGAGAAATTGCTCACTTTGGATAATTTGAGAGGCGGCGTTCTTAAATTGATTATAGACAATCTCAATCCGGTCATATTTCCCTTCTTCAAATTCTGAAATAAGCTGCCCGGAAATGGCATTTACGGCGGCAAAATTCAGATTATCCCAAAGAGAACTGTGATTGGCAACGATCGTAAAATCACGGCGTTCAAAATATTCAAATACTTTTTTGCCGATGGTCATTAGAGATAGGTTTCCGGCTTTGTATTGTGCGGCATACTTCTCCTCTATGAGTTTTGTCGCTTGGCGGATGACAGTGGTATTAAAGGAGCCACACAAACCTCGATTGGACGATATCAGGATCAATAATACCTTGGTAGGTTCTTTGTCCACCATAAGGTTGCTATCATCTTCCGAACCGTCTTGACTTTGACTAATATTTTCCAATATTTCGTAAAGCTTATTTGCATAAGGACGCATTTGAACAATATTATCTTGCGCCCGCTTCAGTTTGGAGGCGGCTACCAATTTCATTGCACTGGTGATTTGCATCGTATTGTTTACCGATGTTATCCGTGTCCTTACTTCTTTAAGATTTGCCATACAATCTGATTATCATTCTAATTATTAAGCTATTATGCAGTATATCTACTAGTGACATCTTTTGCAACATTTTCCAATTCGCCGGCGATTTCGTCATTGTATTTTCCGGCTTTCAATGCTTCGAGTAGATGATTGTGATGATTTTCGAGTACCAAGAGAAATTCTTCTTCAAAAGCTCTCATTTTATCCACGGGGACATCCATTGCCAAACCTTTGGTTCCTACAAAAATGATTGCTGTTTGTTTTTCCACGGTTAAGGGGCTATACTGTCCTTGTTTCAAAATTTCCACGTTGCGTTTTCCTTTTTCGAGCACGTACTGGGTAGAAGCGTCGAGGTCTGAACCGAATTTTGCGAATGCTTCCAGCTCTCTGTATTGGGCTTGGTCCAACTTGAGTGTTCCGGCTACTTTTTTCATTGATT
>CAZLTF010000106.1:0-2694 GCA_964562195.1 uncultured Bacteroidales bacterium
TTTTCTTAAAACTTCGCGCCAAGGATTTGCCCGCCTCTTCATCTTCCAATGGCACAATCGTCGGGAAATATTCTACCAATGTGACTTTTGTTCCCAATGAATGATAAAGATATGCAAATTCACTTCCAATAGCTCCAGAACCGATAACAAGCATAGACTCAGGAATATAGTCGAGAGTCATCGCTTGGCGAAAGTTGATAATTCGCATACCGTCCGCTTCAATGCCGGGTAGATATTTGGGAGACGAACCGGTAGCAATGATGATCTTGGAAGCCTCGACAAGGTTTCTCTCCTCCTCAGACTGCACTTCAATCTGCGTATTTGAAATCAATTTTCCGAAACCGTGTATCGTGTCAATTTTATTCTTTTTAAACAAAAATTCAATCCCTTTACTCATTCTTGCCGCTACATCACGACTTCGCCGCACAATCTTTGACATCTCAGGAGCAGGTACATCCAAGGCAGGAAGTCCGTAATGATCCGCATTTTTGATATACTGAAATGCTTGTGCACTTTTGAGCAAAGCTTTGGTCGGGATGCAACCCCAATTGAGACAAACACCACCCAACTCGGATTTCTCTACGACACCTACTTTCATCCCCAGCTGGGAGGCTCGTATCGCTGCCACATAACCTCCCGGACCACTTCCCAATATTAGCAAATCGTATTTCATATTTATTGTAATTTATTATTATTCAATCTAATACCTAACGTGCTGTCCGCTCCCAGACTCCTGATTTCACCCTTGTTAGAGATTTAAAAAAGCCAATAAACAGTGCGAGATTCATAGCCAGAAAATGCGTTATCAAACGAAATACACGATTGTGAATTCCAAGTCTTTTTAAGAAGAAATCCGCAAGCGGAATCATATATACGATCATTTGAATAAAGAAAATCAACACATAGATTTTACAAACCGGAATCAACCAAAGATTAAATAAGAAAGCTTTAATCAGAATAAAAGGACCGAACCAACGCAAGACTTTGTGAGCTAAAAAAGGAAATCCATACGGAGCTTTAAACAGCAAATGCCAAAAACGGGCAAGATTTTGAAAATTTCCTGTCCCGATACGGATTTTTCGACGAAATTCTACCGACAGATCATTGGGAATCTCGTCAAATACCTTGGCATTCACATTATTAATTGCTTTGAGACCTTGTTCAAAAATAGTCATATTGATATAAAAGTCATCCACCAGCGTATTAGGAGGTACTTCACGATAATTCTCCTTGCGAATAGCATAACAACCGCCAAAAGGACCCATCATCGCTCCCCAAAGCACCCCTTCTTTATACTTAATTCCTACCTCGCGGGAGATATATGCTTGCTCTTGATAAGAAATTCCATCTTCCTTGAGTCCCATATTGACCATATTGCTATCCACCAATCCTATACTACTGTTTTTGAAGTATTTAACAAGTTCAAAAATGGTATTTTTATCAAAAATCACATTGGCATCCGTCAAAATAAGAATCTCGCCTTGCGCTTCCTTGACCAAATCATTAACAACATTTTGCTTGCCTCTTCGTTCACGATAATTGTGAAAAATAATATTCGGATGGTCTTTTTGAAATGATTTTACAATCGAAGCGGTGCGATCATCGGAATTATCCGACCCGATCAATATCTCATAATGTTCCGCCGGCAAATCCGAATCAAAAATACTTTTCAATTTTTGACCGATAACCTTTTCTTCATTAAAAGCAGCCATCACTATGGAGACAAAGGGTAATTCATCTGCGGAAAAAGCCGGATAATCTTGTTTTTTATTCTTGGCAAGAACCCCCAACAATAGAGGATACAACAAATAAGAAAAAAAGATAAAGAAAACAGAAAGCCAAAACCCGAATATTATCATATCATATTTTCATAAAAAGTAAGTAAATCCTTAATCAATGCAAAATTATCATATTTTTCTAGAATAAGAAGATTTGCATTCCTACTTATTCTCAAACAATTTTCTTTATCTTTGGCAATACTAACTATCTGACTTACAAACTCTTGCTTTGTATTTGCTATCAATATATTTTTCCCTTCGGTATAATCCATTCCTTCTGCGCCGACTGCCGTCGAAATAATCGTCTTCGAAAGAGCCATTCCTTCCAAAATTTTGATACGCATTCCACCACCCGACAATAAGGGAACAATCATTATCGCATGCTCACGCATAAAACGGTAAGCATCCTCTACCTCGCCATGATAGATCACATTGGCTTGTCCTTTCAAACATTTTTCGGTCTTGGCAGAGGCATTTCGTCCCGCTATATGCAATTGAATATCAGGTATTTCTGTCAATACCTCAGCCCACACATTCTTCAAAAACCATTTCAATCCTTCGAGATTGGGCGCCCAATCCAATGCTCCAAGATGAAACAAATTGGGAAAATCGGAAGAATGTTTGCGCATATCAATTTTATCCAAATCAATTCCTGCCGGGATGATATGCACGGGAGTATCAATTCCCAAACGTTGAATATGAGCCGCATCCCGCTGAGTAATTGCCAAAATCACATCTGCCATAGGGAAATATTTCAGTTCAAACTCTTTGACACGATTTGAAAGTGAACGATGGTAGATTCTCATCAAAGGATTATATGAATTGTCGGCGATTCTTTTCCAAATTTCATACTCAATATTATGTGCACGGATACTAATCTTTGCATCCGAGTATCTGCGTATCACCGGAATATAGG
>CAZLTF010000107.1:0-1820 GCA_964562195.1 uncultured Bacteroidales bacterium
TTTTATTTTAGAGGTTTAGCTAAAGAAAAGCTTGGGGCTTTATATGAATATAATGGTGAAATGTATAGTGGTGCTTGTTATGATTATATAAACGCTAAAAGTAAATCTGGGGATAATGAAGAATTTCAAAAACTAGCAAAAAAACAAAATATTGCAATAATTTTTGGAGTGGTTCTGAAAAAGAAAAATAAAGGAAAAAATAGTTTGGTCTTTGTAGACAAAAATGGTAACATTTTGAATGTTTATACAAAAATTCATCCTTTTTCTTTTGCAAACGAGGACAAATATTTTCAAGAAGGAAAAAAAATAGTAAAAGTAAATTTTAAAAATATAAAAATAGGATTATCTATCTGTTATGATTTAAGATTTTGCAATCTTTATTCAAAAATGGATGACTGCGATATAATCGTCAATATTGCAAACTGGCCAGCCAAAAGAGTAGACCATTGGAAAACCTTGTTAAAAGCCAGGGCGATAGAAAACCAAACCTATATCATTGGCATCAACAGAACTGGAATTGACGGCAATGAACTTGTATACAAAGAAAGCAGCAAAATATTTAATGCAAATGGTGAAGAATTGAAGTATAAAAAAATTGATAAAGAGATGAAAACATATGATATAGATTTAAATTGGAATAAAAAATTTAGAGAAAGCTTTAATACAGTTAAAGACAAAAGGGATTTATAGTGCTTAAAGACAAGGTGGTGGCGATAACCGGTGGAGCTGGACTTATAGGAAAAGAATTTGTAAAAGCAGTTGTTGAAAATGGCGGCACAGCAATTATGGCCGATATTGATGAAAACTTGGATGTGAAGGAATTGGGATTCAAAGATAATGATTTAAAAAAAGTTGATTATATCACAATGGATATCACTTCTAAAGATTCATTGCAAAATGCAATTAGATATTTAGATAAAAAATATGGGAAAATAGATGCTCTTGTAAATAATGCGTATCCAAGAAACAAAAATTATGGAAGAAGTTTTTTTGATGTTGAGTATGATGATTTTGTGCAAAATCTTGGGATGAATCTCGGAGGATATTTTTTAACATCCCAACAGTTCGCAAAATATTTTAAACAACAAGGATACGGCAATATCATCAACATAAGCTCCATTTATGGCGTGATCGCTCCAAGATTTGAAATATATGAAGGCGCACAAATGACCATGCCTATAGAATATGCCGCCATAAAATCTGCACTTATCCATTTAACCAAGTATATGGCAAAATATTTCAAAGGCTTGAATATCAGGGTGAATGCGATAAGCCCCGGTGGCATATTGGATAATCAACCAAAACAGTTTTTGGAAAAGTATAATAAAGAGTGTTTAAACAAAGGCATGCTTGATAAAAGTGATTTGAAAGGAACATTGACATATCTGCTGAGCGACATGAGCAAATGGGTCAATGGTCAAAATATTGTAGTGGACGATGGATTTAGTTTATAAAAGGCATATAGAATGTTTAAAGTAGCAATTATCGGCGCTGGCCAGATGGGGAGCAGGCATTTGCAGGGCATCGCGAAAAGCGATTATGATATCACTATTGAAGTAATTGAGCCATTCGAAGAATCTAGAAAAATTGCAAAAAACAGATTTGATGAAATTCAGAACAAGGAGCACGTCAAAGATCTATCGTTTTATAAAACCATAGATGAACTCTCCGATTCATTGGATCTCGTAATAGTGGCAACAAGCGCGGATATCAGATATGCTGTCGTAAAGGAATTGCTGTCGAAAAAACACGTTGGGAATCTTCTGTTGGAAAAAGTCCTATTTCAATGCCTGCACGAATACGATGAAATCGAATATTTG
>CAZLTF010000108.1:0-1874 GCA_964562195.1 uncultured Bacteroidales bacterium
AATAACTTGGGCTCTGGCGGTTGCCAGCAATTCAAAGAAGATATTGAAGGCAAATCTGCTTAGCTCTGAAGATGCTCGTGTCGCCGACGAGATTATTGTTTTATATGATCCCGAGACGGCTTCTAAGGCATACAATGAAGCACTTTGCCAAGCCTCTACAGATATAATAGTATTCGCACACCAAGATGTCTTTTTACCTCCTGGATGGAGCAAAAATTTTTCGCGCGTGATTATGGATCTGACTAGTCTCGATCCAAATTGGGGTGTGGTCGGTTTGTACGGTGTGACATCCTCAGGTGAAGGAAGGGGCTATGTTTACTCAAACGGCCTTGGGCGATTCGTTGGGCGGGCATTTCGGGAGCCCATTCAAGTCCGAACCTTGGACGAGTTGTTACTAGTATTGCGCCGGTCTTCAAACTTGCGATTCGACGAGGGCCTTCCGGGTTTTCATCTTTACGGCACAGATATTTGTATGGAGGCTGAGGCTCGGGGAATGCGTAATTATGTTGTTCCGTGCTTTGTTTTGCACAACAGTTGCAGTGTTAAATACCTCCCTTTTAGCTTTTGGAAGGCCTATATGTATTTGCGAGGAAAATGGAAAGATAGACTCCCGATTGTGACTCCTTGCACAAAAATCACCAACACTTGCACGCCTATTCTATGGGACATAATTGGTCGAGCATGGTCGTTATTATTTGATAGTAAAATTTTACGAAGTCCAGTTAGAAATCCCAAAGATTTCTACAATACTTTTTTAGCAGGTGAAGTTGAGACTACAGAAGAAAACAAGTGAGCGAGGTCACAACTATATCGTGATAATACATTTTTTTCTTTGAGACGTGTCTTTTTATCTCTTGCACCAAAATCTGATAGCAATTTTAGAAAACCGAACAAATATATTTACATCATAGATAGCATGATGTTATCAGGGGATCAAATATGTGAAATTGATGTTTTTTGATGCTTTGAAATTTTTGGAACCGGATGTCATATAAAAAGTGCTATCAGTAATATTATATCAAGTCCGTTCATCGCTTTATCCTCCTGTCTGTTTCATGTGGATTTGATATTCACCATGTATCAAATCTATACGAAACGAGGAAGAGTCGAATTGTTTCTATAAGTGAATTCTAATCGTTCAGTAAAATGTTTTTCGCAAGTAGGGCATGAGAGCTTTGTATCTACGCTCCACCACTAACGTAATTAATGGTTTCAACCGGAAATGAATTTAATCGCCGTCTTATTTTTACTTATATGGTCTATTTTAATTTTGTTTGCCCCTAAACAAAAAGCTATAGTTCCCTTCTTTTTGGGTGCATGTTACTTAACAATGGGGCAAACAATTATGATTGGACCACTCCATTTTTCCCCTACAAGAATACTTATCGGAATTGGTTTTTTTAGAATAATTATTAAGAGAGAATATCCATCAAAAGTAGAACAACTTGACAAGATTATAATTTTCTGGGGAATCTGGTATTTTTTTGCTAGTTTTTTTCATCACAGTAAAGAGGTTACAACTATCGGATATTGTGGAAAAATATATGATGCTGTTGGATTTTATTTTATTTTTCGATCATTGATTAATGATTTGTCCGCATTCAAATCATTAATAGTAGCATTAACTTTTATCATAATCCCTCTTGGAATTGAAATGATTTATGAACAAATTTTTCATCATAATTTATTCTCATTTTTTGGAGGGGTAAATGAGATACCAGTATTTCGTCATGGACGATTCAGATCACAAGGTCCATTTCGTCATGCTATCTTAGCAGGTACAGTAGGTGCAGTAACATTTCCTTTAATAAAAGGTGTCTATTCCGAATACAAACGAGTTGCCTTATTAGGATTGCTAGCTTGTTTGATAATGA
>CAZLTF010000109.1:0-1830 GCA_964562195.1 uncultured Bacteroidales bacterium
TGAAATCAAAAACTATTTTTATTGATTTATTTCACCGGATATTAACAATCTCAAGCTATCTATTTGTCAATAAATAGAATAGGAAGAAAATTAATGTATTTTGGCATCTACGATTGCCAATATTTCATTCTGTAAAGACAATGCACTTTCTTCCAATTTCTTTCCTTGCACAAGAATTTCATCCACATATTTATTATTTATTAGGGAAGCGGCATTGATTTTAACATTGTAAAAAGCTCCTCTTAGTCCGGCGACTGCTCCCAGAGCACCGACTCCGGCATCGGTAACCGAGTTGGGATTTCCGATTTCAGCCATTGCTTTGATCACTTTCAAGGAGTCATAACAAAGATTCATCACCTTAAAGGGGACTTCGATAGCATAAATGGTAGCCTCTTCGATAGCTTGTTTTCTTTTAGCTTTTTCGGCATTCGAATTTTTGGGCATACCGAAAGCATCCATTATTTTATTAAATGCGTTGGTATCTTCATCCACCATTTTGAGCAGTTCATCGTGATAGTATTTCCCTTTTTCAGCCCAGTCCGAGAATTCTTTCCATCGTTCATCCCATCCTCTTTTGTGCGAAGAGAGATTGGCTACCATCGTTGCCAGAGCAGCTCCCAGAGATCCCATATAGGCGGAAATAGAACCACCTCCCGGTGCAGGTGATTCGGATGCGGTCTCGTGTACAAAACCGGTCAATGACATATCTATTAGACTTTTTGAACCTTTCTTTTCCAAATCTTCAAGAATATATTCGATGATTTTTTTGCGTGGGTCAAAAGTTCCCAACTCATCCAATCCCATAGATTTAATCGCGATTTTGATCAATTCGGCATCTGAGACACCCAGTGAGCGTTCTTGTTTGGACAAGAAATACCTGCCTGCATCCAACATTGCCTCCAGAGGTATCAAACCCACCAATTCCGAACCTGTCACACGAATACCGCGTTCGGCGGCTTTGCGGACGACTTCGTCAAAAGCAATATGAGTAGGTGTGACTGTGATATCGGTTAAATTCATAGAGATCTGTGCCACTCCATATTCTTCAATAAACCAACCGATCGCCTTTACTTGTTTCAATGTACCGGGAATTCTAATGGGTTTACCATTTTCATCTTTCAATGGTTTTCCTGTAATTTTTCCACCTTCCCGTGCTAAACGTCCTTTTTCTCGAACATCAAAAGCAATCGCATTCGCCCGACGTGTTGAGGTCGTATTAAGATTCACATTGTAAGCTACTAAAAAATTTCGTGCACTAATGGCGGTAGCTCCACTCTTGACCACCCTCTCCGTAAATTGAGCCGGACCAAAGTCGGGTTTCCATTCCGGATCAAGCAATTTTTTTCCAAGTCCTTCGTATTCTCCCGCACGGCAATTGGCAAGATTTTTCCGTTTAGGCTCCTGCGCAGCAGACTCATACAGATAAACCGGAATTTCCAAATCCTCTCCTACCCTCTTTGCCAATTTACGTGCATACTTTACCGTTTCTTCCATCGAAATATTTGCCACAGGCACCAAAGGACAGACATCCGTAGCACCAAAACGAGGATGCTCGCCCGTGTGCTTACTCATATCTATCAATTCGGCAGCTTTTTTGATCAAAAGATAAGCCGCTTCTATCACAGGCTCCGGCTCTCCAACCATCGTTATCACCGTACGATTGGTGGCTCTGCCGGGATCTACATCCAATAAATACACACCTTCTACGGTTTCCACTACCGAAGTGACTTGATTGATAATATTCTCATCCCTTCCCTCACTTATATTGGGAACGCATTCTATTAATTGTTTTGCCATTATTCTTAATTTTTCATTTATATCATTTATTGC
>CAZLTF010000110.1:0-4270 GCA_964562195.1 uncultured Bacteroidales bacterium
GAGAATGGCTTCCCATGCCGAGGATTCGATTTGAAAATCAAGCTGGGTGGCGAAACGAATGGCGCGCATAATTCGCAACGGGTCATCCGAAAAAGTGATGTCCGGATCCAATGGTGTGCGTAATATCTTGTTGCTTAGATCTTCAATGCCCGAAAATGGGTCGATTAACTGACCGTAATCTTCTTTGTTTAAACTGATTGCCAGTGCATTGATTGTGAAATCCCTCCGTTTTTGATCGTCTTCGAGACTCCCTTCTTCTACAATGGGTTTTCGCGAATTGCGTTGATAGGATTCTTTGCGGGCACCGACAAATTCTATTTCCATTTGTTTGAATTTGACCATCGCAGTACCGAAGTTCTTAAAGATAGAGAGTTTTGCTTTTTTGCCCAGTGATTTTTGGAGCATCTCTGCCAGATGGATACCGCTGCCGTTTCCGACAGATACAATGTCAATGTCTTTGCCGGAGCGTTGCAATAAAAAGTCACGTACATATCCCCCGATAACATAAGAAGGGATATTTTCTCCTTGTGCTATCTCTGCTATTTTTTGAATTACCGGAGCGTCTAATGCACGAATCATTCTTTTATTTTTTTTGCAAAATTACAAAGACTCCAACTATGACAACATCTTTTTTTTTGTAAAAAAATCATCGTTTTTGCTTCCCGGACTTAAAGGCTGGGAAAACAAGTGAATATGTTAAAATCTAAACCAATCACGTATCATTGCGGTCTTGTCTTCCGGTTCGGAGTAGTGTCTAAATTCATTAGTGTTGGGATTGTAAATGTAATCTTTTTCCCAATCGGTGATATTATCTACGATTTCGTGTAAAGCGCGTATTACGGTATAAAGCTCTTCATCAGTCATTGTAGGATGGAGGGACAATCTTACCCAGCCGGGTTTTTCTGAGAGGTCACCACGATTGATTTTGTCTGTTATCCGGTGGGACTGTTCGAGATCGACATTGAGCAAAAGGTGTCCATAGGTGCCGGCACAGGCACAACCACCGCGTACTTGTATGCCATATCTGTCATTCAATAGCTTGACAATCAGGTTGTAATTGATGTTTTCAATGTAGAAAGAGAAGATCCCAAGACGGTCTTTGCTGTCTTCTGCCAGTATGTGCATCCCTGAAATTTTGGGAAATTCCTCAAAGGCAATTTGCAATAATTCTTCTTCGCGTTTCAGGATGTTGTCCACGCCCATTTCTTCTTTTATTTCCATTGCGAGAGCGGCACGTATTAGCTGCAAGAAGCCCGGTGTACCTCCATCTTCGCGCAATTCGACATCGTCGAAATACCGGTATTCACCCCAAGGATTGGTCCATAGTACGGTGCCTCCTCCCGGATGGTCGGGGACTTTGCGATGGTAGAGTGAAGCATCAAAAATTAATATTCCCGATGCTCCGGGGCCACCCAAAAATTTATGAGGAGAGAAAAAAATTGCATCCAACTTTTGATTCTCATTTGAAGGATGCATATCAATTTTTATATAAGGTCCCGAACCGGCAAAATCTACAAAACAATAGCCATCATATTCGTGCATTATTTCTGCTAATTCATAGTAGGGAGGGATCACTCCCGTAACATTGGAACCGGCACTAAAAGCTCCGATCTTAATGTCCCTGTCTTGGTACTTTGCGATTATTTGGCGGGAAGCTTCTACATCCACTCGCAAATGTTTGTCATAGGGTAGGATGACTACGTCGGCAATGGTCTCATACCACGATATTTGGTTGGAATGATGTTCCATATGAGTAATAAATACGATGGGGCGATCTTGCTTGGGAATATCTTCTTTTTTCGCTTTGGCATTTGGAAACCGTAATCCCAGAATGCGTTGAAATTTATTCACGGCTGCCGTCATTCCTGCACCTGCGGCGATCATTACGTCATTGTCTCCGGCATGGCAATATTGTTTGATTTGGTGCTGGGCATAATGATAGGATTTGGTCATCAGTGTGCCTGTCTCGGAAGTTTCCGTGTGTGTGTTGCCCACATACGGACCAAATACGCCGGACATCTTTTGCTCAATCGGTGCATAGAGTCGTCCACTGGCTACCCAGTCGGCATATATCATTATCTGCTTCCCGTAAGGAGTTTGAAACTTCAATTCATTACCAATTGTATTTTGCCTGAATTTCTGAAAATATTGCTCCATTGCCCTGATTTTATTATGTTTTTCAACTGTTTGTATTCTTTCTCCGGCTTCCTGCCAAAAAGCTGGTTTGCTATTATTATCTTTTCATTGCTTGCAATTCTTTTATTCGAGTTTCCAAAACAGCAATCTTGGATTCTGCATCTCTTTTTTTCTTCTGCTCCATCTCTACTACTTTGCCGGGCGCATTGCTTACAAAACGCTCATTGCTAAGTTTTTTCATTACCGAGTTGAGAAATCCACGTACGTATTTTATTTCGTCTTCTATTTTCAGAAGCTCTGCTTCTACATCGATATTTTCATTCAAAGGAATGAAATATTCGGTGGATTTTACGATAAATCCGGCGGCTTGTCCTTCGTTGTACCGGATATATTCTATGCTTTCCAGATTGCCAAGTTTCAAAATCAGACTATCAAAAATGCCGGCTTTCGGATCATCATCATTTCGTTTTATCAATAATTTGATTTGCTCTTTGATTGCGATGCCTTTTTCTTTGCGTATTCTTCGTATGCCGTTGATGACTTGCGATTCGAGTTCAAAAGCGTCCAAAATTTCTTGGTCAAAAGCTTCGCCTTCGGGCATTGGGGCAATCATAATGTAGTCATTGTCTTCCCTTGGGCGCAGCGAATGATATATTTCTTCTGTGATAAACGGCATAAACGGATGTAGAAGTTTCATCAATTTTTCATAAAAATCAAGTGTCTTTTCCAAGGTTATCTTATCTATTGGGGTTTGATATGCGGGCTTGACCATCTCGAGATACCAAGCGCTGAAATCATCCCATATTAGTTTATAGATGGACATTAATGCATCCGAAATACGGTATTTGGAATAGTGGTCTTCTATTGTTTGGATCGTTTGATTCAATTTTGCCTCAAACCATTGTATTGCCACTTTTGCATATTCTGGAGTTGATGCGTTATTGTCTGTTTCCCAGCCTTTTATGAGGCGTAGGGCATTCCAGATTTTATTGCTGAAATTTCGTCCTTGTTCGCACAATCCTTCATCAAAAGGAAGGTCATTTCCTGCGGGGGAGGTGAGAAGCATCCCTACCCGTACGCCATCGGCGCCATATTTCTTCATCAATTGGATAGGGTCTGGCGAGTTGCCCAAAGATTTGGACATTTTTCGTCCCAATTTATCTCTTACGATACCTGTCAAATAGACATCCTTAAAGGGGATATCCTTGCGATAATCCAATCCGGCAATAATCATTCTGGCAACCCAGAAAAACAAAATTTCGGGTGCTGTCACCAATACATCCGTCGGATAATAATAGTGAATGTCCTGATTGCCGGGCTTGCGTATTCCGTCAAAGACGGTGATCGGCCACAGCCATGAAGAAAACCATGTGTCCAATACATCTTCATCCTGCTTGAGATCTTCCGGTTTGAGATCGGGCAGATTAAATTTTTCTTTTGCTCGCAGCAGTGCTTCCTCTTTGGATTCGGCGACAACATATCGCTCTTCGTCAATAAAATATGCCGGAATGCGATGTCCCCACCATAGCTGACGGCTTACACACCAATCTCTTACATTGGACATCCAATGGCGATATGTATTTTTAAATTTCTTGGGGAAAAAACGTATGCTGTCATTTTCGACAACTTCCAATGCTTCCCTGCTGATGTCCTTCATTTTCATAAACCATTGGAGTGACAGGCGAGGTTCGATGACTACATTTGTGCGTTCGGAATAGCCGACTTTGTTGGTGTAATCTTCGATTTTTACAACACTACCCGCAGCCTCAAGGTCTTGAATTATTTTCTTGCGTACCGCAAAACGATCTTCGCCGATATAAAATTGAGCTTCTTTGCTCATCGTACCATCGGCGTTTAGAATGTTGATGGTCTCGAGTTGGTGTCTTTTGCCGATTTCATAGTCGTTTTCATCGTGAGCCGGTGTGATTTTCAGGCATCCAGTACCAAATTCGATGTCCACATAATCATCTTCAATGATGGGGACGGAACGCTTGACGAGGGGCACTATCACTCGTTTGCCTTTGAGATGCTTATAGCGTGTGTCTTCGGGATTGATGCATACGGCAGAGTCTCCGAGTATCGTTTCCGGACGGGTCGTGGCGATCGTGACATATTGGTCACCCTCTCCTTCGAC
>CAZLTF010000111.1:0-5662 GCA_964562195.1 uncultured Bacteroidales bacterium
AAAATGAATAAGTGTTTATTTATTCATTAATACTTTGCTCTCTTTTCTGCATCACAAAAAGCGGCATTTCACCCGCACTTTTACATCAAGTCAAAGAGAAGAATTCTACTTTTGGAGAAAGAAAGAGATATACGAATCACAAAAAAAACTATCTTTGCAAAAAAATATTCTATGCGAAGTACATTATTATTAATACATCTACTGTTATTTTGCAGCCTACACATCACTCTTGCACAAGATCAAGATTCGATCCGGACGATGCGTCTTCTGTTTATGGGAGACATTATGGGACATGACGCTCAGATAGAAGCAGCATACGACTCTGTCTCCGGCACTTACCAATATGATGATGTTTTTGAAAAAATAAGCCCACTCATCAAAAAAGCGGATTTTGCAATTGCCAATTTGGAAGTTACTCTGGCTGGCGAACCATATATGGGATATCCTCAATTTTCTTCACCGGATGTTTTTGCCTCCGCTTGCAAAAAAAGCGGAATAAATGTTTTGCTCAATGCCAACAATCACGCTTGTGATCGAAGAAAACAAGGCATATTGCGTACCATCGAAACTTTAGATTCGCTGCATATCTTGCACACCGGTTCATTTGCCGACCCGATCGACCGTCAAATGAACAATTTACTTATTTTGGAAAAAAATTCGATCCGGATCGGAATCCTCAATTATACTTATGGTACCAATGGAATTCCCGCCGGAGAACCCACGATTATCAACCTCATCGACTCTACTCAAATGGCAAAAGATATTCAAGAAGCCGAAAATGATAGTCTCGACAAACTAATAATGGTGCTTCACTGGGGAAAGGAATATCAATCCATACCCAATGAGCAGCAAAAACAACTTGCCAAATTTCTTTTCGCCAAAGGCGTGGACATCATCATAGGCTCTCATCCTCACGTCATCCAACCGATGGAATATGATTCGGCAACTCCCGCTACCAAAGAGCATTTTATAGCATACTCAATGGGAAATTTTATCTCCAATCAACGTACAAAACCAAGAGATGGAGGAGCAATGATTCAACTTACATTAAAGAAAGACAGCACTTGTGTTATTTCACAAAAAGCTTATTATTTGACTTGGGTAAACAAATATAAGCAAAACGGGAAGAGCAAATTTCAAATATTACCTGCTGCGAAATATGAAAAGATACAAGATGACTTGTTAAGCGAAGAGGCAAAATACAAATTGAATGTTTTTTTGAAAAATTCCAGGGCTTTGTTGGATACCAACAACAGGGAAGTCAAAGAATTGACAGAGTAATTGAATATTTACACTAACACACTGACACTCAAAACAATATTTATTTTTTAACAATAAAATACTTTTCGTTAATAAAAAAAACACTTCATTAAAAGAATTATATATACATTCGCAGCTTAAAATATAAAAAGAAATCTTATGACAGAAAGGATTAAACAAACATTACGGGATTCGAAAGCAGCACGATGGACAGCCCTCGGGATTTTGTCCTTCACGATGTTTGCCGGTTATTTATTTACAGAGATTATATCACCTATCAAGCCCTTGCTTGAATCCACCTATGGATGGACAAGTTCCGACTTTGGAACGGTAGTGAGTGCCTACGGATGGTTTAATGTATTTTTCTTTGCATTAATATTTGTAGGCGTATTACTTGATAAATTTGGCATCCGGTTTAGCACGATGGCTTCCGCCGGCATCATGGTTATCGGTGCTTTAATAAAATATTATTCTTTTGCGGGGACATTTGATCCCGAAACCACTATCTTTGGTATGCAATTGAGAGTTTTCTATGCGTCTATTGGATATGCCATTTTCGGAGTAGGTGTCGAATATGCAGGGATCACGGTATCCAAAGCCGTGGTAAAATGGTTTAAAGGAAAAGAAATGGCTTTGGCTATGGGTATGCAAGTTGCCATTGCCCGTCTCGGCTCATTTGTCCCTCTTGCTTTCGGAGCAAAAATTGCAAAAACCTTGGATATTCCCTCGTATATATTAATGGGAGCTGTATTTCTCGTGATCGGACTGATTTCATTCATCGTCTATAATACCATGGACAAGAAACTCGAAAAAGAAGATGCTGCCGGCAGCGAAGAAGCCTCCGACGACGAATTTAAATTCTCGGACTTGAAAGAGATTATCTCCAACCGAGCTTTTTGGTATATTGCCATTCTTTGTGTATTGTTTTATGGTGCGGTATTTCCATTTTACAAATATGGTCCTGACTTGATGGTCAACAAATTTGGAGTTCCTGATGATTGGGCTGGCTCAATTCCGAGTCTGGTGCCTTTCGGAACAATCTTTTTGACCCCCTTCTTCGGAGGAATTTATGACAAAAAGGGAAAAGGTGCTACCATTATGATCATCGGTGCTTTGATGCTCATCGTAGTCCATTTGATCTATTATTTACCGTTTATCACCAGCATCTATATCGCTATTGCAAATGCTATTTTGTTAGGAATTGCCTTCTCATTGGTACCTTCGGCAATGTGGCCATCCGTACCCAAAATTATTCCTGAGCGACAATTAGGCTCGGCTTATGCCACTATCTTTTATATTCAAAATTGGGGATTGATGGGTATTCCGTTCCTCGTAGGAAAAGTATTGGATGCGACCAATCCGAAAGTGGTTCAAGCGATCAAAGACATCAACGCCAAATATTTGGCAGAAGGATTGTCAGGCGATCAGATTCAAGCAAAAATTACCGAATTGAAAGCCGCCGGCGAATTTCCACTGTACGATTACCAAACCACTTGGCTGATATACGTAGGATTGACCATCCTCGCCTTGGTCTTCGCTTTCTTGCTCAAAGTAGAAGACAAAAAGAAAGGCTATGGCTTGGAATTGCCCAATATACAAGATTAATTAACTTAAAATAACAGAAAGACACTAAACAGAAATATTTAGTGTCTTTTCTCTATAAACATTCAAAAAAACAGTAATTATGAACAAAGACATAGCAAATTTAGACCCCAAGAGTATTTGGAAAAATTTTCACCTTCTGACACAAGTGCCCAGACCATCCAAAAAAGAGGAGAAGATCCGTGCATTTATGGTCGATTGGGCAAAGGAACGCAATCTTGATGTGATGGTGGACGAAATAGGTAACGTTATCATTAGCAAAGCCGCCACTCCCGGAATGGAAGATCGCAAAGGGATCATCCTTCAAGGTCACCTTGACATGGTGCCTCAAAAAAATTCGGACAAAGAACATGATTTTGAGAAGGATCCAATCGAAGCCTATATCGATGGAGATTGGGTGACCGCCAACGGCACGACCTTAGGAGCTGACAATGGTATGGGGGTCGCAGCAGCGATGGCAGTACTCGAATCCAATGATCTGAAACACGGCTACATCGAAGCATTAATGACCATCGATGAAGAAACCGGAATGACCGGAGCCGAAAACCTCCAACCGGGCATCCTCAAAGGTGACATTCTGCTAAATCTTGACTCCGAAGACGAAGGTGATCTATACATCGGTTGTGCGGGTGGCGTGGATACCAATGTCACATTTAACTATTCTACACAACGTGCCGATGAGGGAAAAACCGCTTTCAAAGTTGTAGTAAAAGGTTTAAAAGGTGGACATTCTGGATTGGACATTCATCTCGACAAAGGAAATGCAATCAAAATCATGACCCAAGTTCTCAGCGGTGCCGAAAAATACGGATTACAACTGGCAGATATTCACGTTGGGAATATGCGCAATGCCATCCCGCGAGAAGGTTTTGCAATAGTAATGATCGATCAAGACAAAGAGAATGACTTTTTGCACTACATCAATAGCATTGACATCCGGGAGAAAGACAGACTTCAATCCGTAGAGCCGACGCTGTCTATCACAGCCGAAAAGACAGAGCATCTCGGAGGCGTAATGGATTCTTCCACTCAAAGTCATTTATTTGAGGCACTTGCCAATTGTCCCAACGGTGTAAAAAGATATAGCACGGATATGCCTGATGTAGTCGAAACATCTTCCAATCTTTCGATTATCAATTCCGGCAGCGGTAAAATCAAAATTGCATTGCTTACGCGTAGTGCAATTGATGCGGAGAGAGACCTTATGGCTCACGAAATAGCGGAGAATTTCCGCAAACACGGTGCTGCCGCTTCACACTCCGGAGCATACCCCGGCTGGAAACCAAATGTAGAATCCCCCATCCTCTCGGCGATGAAAGATGCTTACAACACTCAGTTTGGGGTCGTCCCTGCCGTGAAAGTTATTCATGCCGGATTGGAATGTGGTATTCTCGGAGCTATTTATCCAAACTGGGATATGATCTCATTTGGTCCTACGATTCGCCATCCTCATTCACCGGACGAAAAAGTAGAAATCGCAAGTGTAGGGAAATTCTGGGACTTCTTAGTCCAAACTTTGGAAAATGCTCCCAAAAAGGATATTGTCTAACACCCAAATATATTAATTTGAAGGACCTCATCATTCTTTATTCGACAATGATGAGGTCTTCTTTTATTTTAAAAATTGCAAAAGATGAAACTAATTGCTGACAGCGGAGGAACAAAGACACAATGGGTATTGTTGGATGACGGAGTCAAAATCGCAGAATGCAAAACCCCGGGCTTGCATCCGTATTTTATGAATTCGTTGGAAATGTCGGAACTTATTCACGACCAACTGCTACCCAAATTGGGAGATAATATTCCCAATGCAATATATTTTTATGGTGCAGGATGCAGCAAAACAGAGAAACAAGCAATAGTCAAAACAGCACTCGCCAACTTTTTTCCGGATGCCGTGACAGAAGTGAGATCCGACCTTTTGGGCGCAGCCCGAGCAGCATTACACAATAGCAAAGGAATCATAGGTATCCTCGGAACCGGCTCTAATATAGGCTATTATGATGGCACAAATATCACCGAACAGATTTTTTCTACCGGCTATCTCATCGGAGACGAAGGCAGCGGGGCTTACCTCGGCAAAATACTGCTACACAATTATTTTTACAAGAAATTGCCCGCTGAATTGGTGCGACATTTTGAAATGAGATACGGCTCGGACAAGGGAAAAATCCTCGCTCCTCTATACGATAGTGATTTCCCCAATAAATATATGGCAAAATTTACAATGTATCTCAAAGACAATCGCACACATTCCTATATTCAACAATTGCTCGAAGGAGCATTCAACGATTTCTTTGATAAATTGGCAAGCCAAATTCAAACTCCGGATAATAACATCGCAATGCTTGGTTCGATAGCAAAAGTCTTTTCCAAAGAACTAACACAAGTTGCCGGCAAAAAGGGATTCCGGCTTAGCAAAATCATTCAAGAGCCGATGTCCGGACTTTTGGAATATCATCGTAGTATTGTGTCATTTACTTGAATCTATGCGGATTTGATTTTGTGGCTACCACAGATTTTTTTATACTTTTGCAGTAAAAATATAAGGATGTACAATGAGTTTTATTTTTCAATTGCAGTCACCGAAGAACAAATTTCTTGTGCCCAAAAACTTGTCAACTATTCATTGCAATATCATCCGGTAAGCAATATATGGGATAGTACCAAAAAAGACAAAACGAGGCAACTAAGATTGACCGGCACCATCGGTGAGATTGTTTTTGCAGATGTATATCGTCTTCCACGTCCGAAGCGTTCTTTCGGAGCCATCGACGGACAAGACTACGGAAAAGATTTT
>CAZLTF010000112.1:0-7825 GCA_964562195.1 uncultured Bacteroidales bacterium
ATTTTCATCTATGTGTGTTCCTTTTTTCAAAAACGTAGCAAAATAAAATATATTATCCTTTCTCCCAATTATTATTTATGAATACATAAAACCGTGTCATTGTTATACTTATATCACCCTTTTCGCTACAATCTGTTGCTTCCCCATTTCAAAATAGTACTTTCAGCTTCTATCATTTCACATTCATCGCATTCAAAATCAGCAAGGATTCATACAAATTGGACAAATCAATCTCTACTTTTTCTTGACTCACTATAGAATGATAAAAACGTTTCAATTCCCTCTCAAAAATATCTTCTTCCGGTTCGGCAATGCTTGCGACAAAGCTTTTCCAAGTATTCGTATTGTAATCTTTGGTAAAATGAAAGAGAGTGGGCTTGTCCTCCGGAAACAGACTCCGGTAATCCACAAATGATTCAATTTCAATGCTATGTTTGACAAAATCAACAATTATTGTCAAATCTTTGTGATAAAACTTGATCCGGTCAAGGTGACTCTTACCGATACTATCCAGTGTAATATTGGCAACACAAGCATTATCAAATTCTACTCTTGCGTTTAATACTTTCTTTTCACTATGAGGAATTACAATCCCATCACCAAATATTTTTTTTGTAGAAGAATTAACGATACTCAGCAATAATTGAATTCTATTAAAAAAAACCGTCGATGAAGAGAGTGCCTGTTTTGATGGCAAAACTTGCTGAGAATCAATATACAACGGAAAATGGATCAGAGACAAGACAGATAAAACAATTTCTTCGAAACGTTTTTTCAGATGAATTTGAGACACGATACCGGCTTCTTCCGACAATTCGATAAGACTCTCAACTTTTTCCTGATCTTGAGTCTCAAGACGGTTTATAAACAAATGTTTGGCACGACGAATTATTTTTGAATACAGTTCAAAAGTATTTTCCTCGGAAGAAACAAAAACAATAGCATCGACCTTGTCCAACAATTCCTCCAAATCTACATAATGCACCAACTTATATTCTTCTTCAAACACTCTTCCTGCTGCCAAATCCCGGGTATAGAATCCGCGAACGTGAAAACGTTTCAACTTGTTTAATATTCTCAGATATTTTACAGCCAGATCCCCTGTTCCGGCTATCCCAATTTCTATGATTGGATTTCTTTTCATTATTTTTTCATATATTTTTGTCAAAAGTAGGCAAGAATATAGTACTTTCGTGCCGTTTTTTAAGAATGTTATAAACGATTTAAAGTTAATAATTTCACGTTTGGAAATGGAAGACAATTATAGACACAAAGGGCTTCGCAAAAAGCTGGTTGACAACCTAATAGAGAAAGGAATCAAAGATGCTCAGGTACTTCATTCTATTGGGAATATCCCCCGTCATTGGTTTATGGATTCCTCATTTTTGCAATATGCCTATGAGGATAAGGCATTCCCTATAGGCTCGGGACAGACTATTTCACAACCCTATACGGTTGCATTTCAGACCGAATTATTAGAAATTCAAAGGGGAGATAAGATACTGGAAATAGGAACCGGATCGGGCTATCAAGCTTGTGTTTTAGTAGAGATGGGCGCCAGAGTCTATACGATCGAACGCCAGAGGAAACTGTATTTGCGTACCAAAGCCTTTCTGGAAAAGATCAACTATCGTGTAAAGTATAGCACTTACGGAGACGGATTCAAAGGTTTGCCCGCCTTCGCTCCTTTTGACAAAATCATCGTTACTGCCGCCGCTCCTGTTATCCCCGAAGCCTTAAAACAGCAACTTAAGACCGGCGGATACCTCGTAATACCTGCCGGTGAGGAAGTGCAAAATATGCTACGACTCACCAAATTGGGAGATAACGACTTTAAGGTAGAAGAATTCGGAGACTTTCGTTTTGTACCTATGTTGAAGGGAAAAGCAGACGACTAATATTTTTTCTCCTCTATGACATTGCCATCCTCATCATAGTAAATAAATTTGCCGGTGCGCTCATCACGTTTGTAGAAACCTTCCATTTTTTTGACTCCCGAGTCATAATACGTGACTATTTTCCCATCCAATTTGCCACGTACATAATTGCGTTCCATTACAATATTTCCATTCTCATTATAGGATGTCCAAGTACTATCTTCATATCCAAACTTCCAATACTGAACTTCGGCATACGTACCGTCTTTTTGGTATGTATATGCCATTCCTTCCTTTCTACCATTGTGATAATTTTCGGTCATCAGAAGATCTTTATCCTTATTGAAATACTGCCACTTCCCCTCTTTTCGCTTATCCATATAAACGCCTACCGCCATCACCTCTCCATCATGATAATAGGTCGTTACATAAGCACTGTCCCTCCCACCGATCTGATAATGGTCCATAATAGCACGGACTTTTTGGTCCGGATAAAAATAATAAAATTTCCCTACCGGAGCGCCATGATTAAAAGTACCTTTATAAACCAACACACCTCCTCTGTCAGTCTTTTCCCAATAGCCGTTCTTTTTGCCATTATTATCATAATTATTGACCGTATCAACCTTCGCTTGTGAAAACACAACTGCGACAAGTAAGAGAAAAGCAAATAATATGATAAATTTTCTATTCATTATTTTTTTTTTGCAAAAGTAACTATTTAGACAATAACTGCATTGAATTTAATTTATTTTTGCAAACAAAAGAAAAACACAAAATAAATGGAAAAAGAAAGAAGCAGCAAGATACGAAAGATAGACACCATAGTCGAATCATTTCACCGGACAATGATGCATTATGCTTTCTGGTATGAAGAAGTCAAGCACCAATTTGGGAAAGAAAAGGCGCTGGAAACAATGGATGAAGTATGGGAAAGATACAAACCTATTTTCATAAAACGACTTTACAAAACGCTTGATTTTGAATTGGAAGACGGCTACCCAAAGCCACTTTTAGACCTTCGTCCGGAAAAATTGGACGATTTACAAAAAGCAATTGGAATAAATTGGCTTGCCAATGATGGGGTCTGGTTTCAAGCGGTAGAGTTCAAAAACGGGATGAATGATGCCAAACGTTGTAATGATTCGTGTTGGGCACAGTTTTCTCCTTTTGAAGCACATAGAATCAAAAAAATATTGCAGATGGACGAATTTCCCGGCATCGAAGGGCTGCAAAGAGCACTCAATCACCGTATCTATGCTGATGTCAACAAGCAATCTTTCGAGATAGCCGAAGACGGAAGTCTCATTTTTTATATGAATGAATGTCGTGTTCAGATGGCTCGTCAACGCAAAGGACTGCCCGATTATCCTTGCAAATCCGGTGGTATGGTCGAATATACCACTTTCGCACAAGCTATTGATGCTCGTATCAAAACCGAAGTCATCTCTTGTCCTCCCGACAAACATCCTGCTCACTACTTCTGTGCTTGGCGTTTTTTTATTGAAAAATAATCAGGGTCTGCTGCAAATCACAGAAGTGACTTCTTTGAGAATAAATTAAAGGCAGGACATTTTTGGAAAAAAACTGATTTTTCTTGCATTTTTTCATCAATATATTTGTGTAATTCATTATATTTCAGATGTTTGAGAGTTTTTCAGCAGACCCTATTTTAGATGAGATAAATATTTTTTGATATTCGATGATGCCTTTGTATCAGCTAATTGAAAAAAATAAAAAAAGCCGCAATAAATGCGGCTTTCAATATTCACTACACCAATTATCACATATTCTTATTCTTGTTCAGCCAAGAAGCGTTCCGCTTCGATAGCAGCCATACAACCTGATCCGGCGGCGGTAATAGCTTGCCGGTATTTGCTATCTTGAACATCTCCGGCAGCAAACAAGCCATCGATGGTAGTCATCGTAGAATCCGGTCTTGTTTTGATATATCCCACTTCATCTGTTTCGACTACATCTTTTACCAGATTTGAATTGGGCTTGTGCCCAATAGCCACAAATACACCATCCAGGTCAATTTTCTTTTCTTCTCCTGTTTTTTTATTCTCTAAGATCACACCTGTGACAGATTTTGCAAAACCTTTTTGCTCTCCGACGATCTCTTTTACGGCTGAATCCCATACAATTTCAATATTTTCCGTATCAAAGATACGTTTTTGCATTGCTTTGGAAGCTCTAAACTCATTTCTACGATGAACGAGATACACTTTGCTTGCCAGTTTTGCAAGATAGGAAGCATCTTCGAGAGCCGTGTCACCTCCTCCGATCACAGCAACCACTTTGCCTTTATAAAAGAAACCGTCGCAAGTAGCACAAGCGGATACACCATAACCATTGTATTCTTTTTCGGACTTCAGTCCCAACCATTTGGCAGATGCACCGGTTGCCAAAATGACGGTCTCCGCTTCAATCGTTTTCCCATCGTCAATGGTAGCTACAAAAGGTCTTTTGGAAGTATCAAGAGCCGTAATTCTACCCCAACGGATATCCGTACCAAAACGCTCGGCTTGGGCTTTCATATCCTCCATCATCGCCGGTCCTTGTGTTCCTTGGGGATATCCCGGGAAATTTTCCACTTCGGTAGTCTCCGTCAATTGCCCGCCGGGCACCATCCCTTGATACAATATGGGTTTTAAATCCGCTCTTGAAGCATAAATACCGGCAGTATATCCGGCAGGTCCTGAACCTATTATCAAACAGGCTGTTTTTTCAATTGTTTGCTCGCTCATTTTATCTTTTTTTTATTATTTTATTTTTTTGTTGTAATGAATAACAAATATTACTCCAAAATTGTTTACTGTCATATTGACGGTCTATTGTTTCATCTCCATCAAAATAGGGTCTGCCGAAAAACGCTCAAACACTTAAAAGAACATAAATTACGCAAATATTTCAACAATGAGTCTATTCAATAAACCTCATTAACAATCATTATCTCACACAGAGACAATGCTTTATCCGGCAAAAAAGATCGTTTTACAAGGTCTGTTTTCGACATCCGGAGCAAAGGAGCATTCCCAATTATGAGAAAGTTTCGAAACAGGCAACACATTAAACAAAACCAAAATATTGTGATGTTTGCAATGTGTTTTTTACAATTCCGATACAAGCACCTTAATCCTACATTTCTTTTGAAGTACACAGATAAAGAGAGTCCCTCTCTCCATTATTTTTCATACAGAAACATAATTTTACAAAAAATAGAAAAAATATAACATTTTCGATTACCTTTGCACTATGATAATAAAAGTAGAAAACATATACAAAAGCTATCAAGCAATACAAGTTCTGAGAGGAGTTAGTCTTTCGGTAAAAAAATCCGAAATAGTCTCTATTACAGGAGCTTCCGGTTCGGGAAAATCTACATTACTTCATATCATAGGTGCATTGGAGACACCCGACAAGGGGAAAATCATTCTTCAACAAAAAGACATTTTCACCTTACCGGCAAACGACATTGCCAAGACCCGAAATAAAGATATTGGTTTTGTTTTTCAATTTCATCATCTTTTGCCGGAATTTACGGCTCTCGAGAATGTATGCATCCCGGGATTTATTGCGCAGAGAAAAGGAAAAGAAGTAGAGAAAAAAGCACTTGACATTCTCCATTTTTTGGGCTTATCCGGCCGGAGAAACCACAAACCATCCGAAATGTCCGGAGGTGAACAGCAACGGGTTGCCATCGCAAGAGCATTAATCAACGAGCCTGCTGTAGTACTTGCCGACGAGCCATCCGGCAATCTTGACGATAAAGCAACGAAGGAAATTCATAATCTTTTTTTCAAATTAAGAGATGAATTTGGTCAGACCTTTGTCATCGTAACCCATGACAACAATTTGGCTAACATAGCAGATCGAAAATTAGTTCTCAAAGAAGGAATATTGATATGATCAAATCTATTGGATACCGGTTTATATTTTTTGTATTCATTGCTCTATCCGTGCACTATGAATCCATCGGCACTCCTATCAGCAATATTTCTTGGCATCACACTGCAAACCCACAAGGCGATGTTTATCGGCAACATATCAAAAAAGCAGATGCTGCTTTCCGCACAAAAAACTACTCCTTAGCTTTGAAAGCATACAACAATGCACTTAAAATCAAACCCAAAGACCATTACGCAAGCTCCAAGATCAAAGAAATAGAAAAAATCTTAAACAAACAACATTTTACAAATGCCCCATATCTTCAAAAAATAAAAGAAGCGGATGCATATTTCAGAAAAGAAGAATTCCAAACTGCAGAATCGCTGTACAGGGAAGCCATTGCGATGAAACCTACGGAACAATATCCCAAAAGCCAGATCAAAAAAATACAAAAAAAGCAAAATGAACTATGGAAAAAAAACCAGATATACGATAAAACCATAGAAGAAGCAGATCATTTTTTTGAACAAAAAGCCTGGCAAAATGCACTCATCAGATACCAAGACGCAAAAAATTTATTTCCCCGAAGAAATTATCCCATCGAAAAAATTCATCGTATAGAAGTGATTCTCGAAAATTTTGAAAAAATTGAAAGCTATTATCAGCAAGCAATGTTACAAGGAGAAAGACTACTCAAAGCAAAAGAACTGTCCAAAGCAAAAGAAAGCTATCTAAAAGCCCTTGAGTACAAACCCAAAGATCCTATTGCAACACAAAAACTTGCGGAGATAGCAAAACTGCAAGATGAAAACAATGCTGAGAGAAGAAAATATGCATTATTGATTCAAAAAGGAGATCTCTATTTTGAGAAAAAAGACTTTATTCAAGCAAGACATTACTATAGCGATGCACTAAAACTACTCAACAAATCCTACCCTCGCAAGAAACTGAATGAGATAAACAATCTATTGCGCAAGGAAAATAAAAACCGGCAAGCAAGCTACAACAGGCTCATCCGTGAAGGGGATAATTTTTTCGCAGGGATGATGTATCTCCAAGCAAAACAAGCTTACAATAGAGCATTACAGATAGAGCCGTCTAAGAAATATCCCGTCCAAATGATCGCTAAAATAGAGGAGCTACTATCCAATGTCGGCTTACGAACCTTGATCAACTCTCCCACGAAACTGGAGACTAAAAAAGTACAGAAATTCAGTTTTGAACCAATCACAAAGTCCCAAAGAAAAAACAACTTTATATACTTGAAGATTAATGCTCCTCCCCGTCAAAGCGCAAAGGTTTATCTTCAATTTGGCAGCTCCGAAACCGAAAACGGAGGATATGTAATTGACTTGCTTCCCGACGAACAAAAAGAGTTAATCATTCCGGTTGGAAATAGAAATTCTTGGTTTAGTAATGACAATAATTGGATCTCATTTTATTCAACTAAATCCGGAATAACTCTTAAAGATTTAAAAATTTCAAGAATTGATGAAGACAATTAACCCCCGGCACAAGTATAGTTTTTTTGATAAAACTTCGAGAAGAGTCACCATAAATGAAACCTATAAAATGTGTGGCAGAAGAGTTCCTGAATTTCGGGATGATTGTTTCAGGCAGAAGTACAGCGAGAGAATTGGACTCCTGTCCAAAGTTTCAATGAAATTTTTGTGGATAATTTTATTAAGCTTTCTTTTTTTGCAAGGATGTGCACAGAAATCCAATTTCACCCCGCCAAAGAAAGTACAATACGGAGATCAGAGAACCAGGCATTATTTTCCCAAATTACTTCATAAAAAAACAGCTATTCTTGCAAATCACACATCAATCATTGATGGCATCCACTTATTGGACACACTTTTACGAAGCAAAATCAATGTAATAAAGGTATTTAGTCCCGAGCACGGATTCAGAGGAAATGCCGGGGCAGGTGAATTGGTAAAAAGCAATATTGACAATCAAACCGGAATCCCCATCATCTCACTTTACGGCAAACATAAAAAACCAAGCCGGGAAGATCTGAAAGATGTCGAAATCTTGGTTTTTGACATTCAGGA
>CAZLTF010000113.1:0-7155 GCA_964562195.1 uncultured Bacteroidales bacterium
TACACAAAAAATGGTAACGAATTCTATGAAAACCAAAAAGGGAGAGAAAATCATAATTAGGACATGCACCGTACACTCGGTACAAGTGGAAAAAATTTACCGCAATATAGGTTATAAACCGGCACCTTTTTACAGATTAAAATCCGTGTTACCCGAATTATAAATCAAAAATCCATACATTCCTATTATACAGATAGATAGATGTTGTTAAAAGTCAAGTTGGGATAATGGTCTTTCACAAATCAAGCATTTTTTCCAAAATGTTTAGATCGGATTTTCAGAAATAAAATTAAATAGTGAGGACAATGATAGAGAAATAGAAATAACACCTTAAATCTGGTCTGTTTTGCATTTCTTTTTTTTCTACTTTTGTAAACAAATAAAAGTGAGGATATGTCAAAATTCAAAATATTGATAGTTGATGACGAGAAAGATGTGCGGGAGATCTTAAAATTTAATATTGCCAAAGCAGGATATACGGTTTTTACCGCCGGAGATGGAGAAAAAGCATTGGAAATCATCAAAGACAAAAAACCTCATTTGGTCATTCTTGATGTGATGATGCCGGTCATGGATGGCTACCGGACTTGCTCCGCTATTCGCAAGATCCCCAACAATGCACAAACCATCATTGTATTTCTTTCTGCCCGCAATGATGATTATTCACAAATTACCGGTTTTGAAGTTGGCGGTGATGATTTTGTCACCAAACCGGTCAATCCGAGAGTACTCCTATCCCGTCTAAAAGCCTTACTCAAAAGAAGGGAAAAGATTGAACAAGAGAAAAATAGCCATATACGGTTTGGAATTTACAAACTTGATACTTCGGCATACATTCTTCACAAAGAAAAAGAACACATCGACCTTCCAAAAAAACAATTTGAGATCTTAAAACTCTTGGCTTCCAACCCGAATAAGGTCTTTTCACGCGAAGAAATATTCGAATCAATCTGGGGAGATGAAGTGATCGTTGGCTCCCGTACTATCGATGTACACATTCGCAAAATACGTGAAATCACAGGTATCGAAAATATCAAAACCCTCAAAGGTGTAGGCTACAAACTCGAACTCTAACAAATGAAAAAAGGCTGGTTCAATTCTACAAATCCCCGAAAATTAGCACTATTGTTGTCTGTGCTTCTTACACTTTTGATTTCAATATTATACTATTCCGTATCGCTTATTTTCGATGAGGAAAAATTCAATATTCAAGAATTATTTTTGATCGACATTGTGATCTTCACAATTACTTATTTTGTTTTTGAATACGTATTACGAAAATTTATCTATGACAAAATTCGACTTATCTATAAAACGATTCGCAGAAGAAAACTACAAATAGACGAGAAGCCCCATTTTGAAAAAGGTGTTGACATCATTCAAGAAGTTAGCGAAGAAGTAGAAGAATGGAGCAAAGAGCATCAACAGGAGATAAGCACACTCAAAGCTCAGGAGACTTTTCGCCGTGAATATATCGGAAATATTTCCCATGAACTGAAAAATCCGATTTTTAATATTCAAGGCTATCTCTATACACTCCTCGATGGTGAAATTGATGACCCCAAATTGGAAAAAAAATACCTCAAACGTGCCAATCGCAACATCGAAAGAGTCATTCATATCATTGAAGATTTAGATACTATTTCCGAATTGGAAGTATCAAATATTGAACCTCATTTCAAGAAATTTGACATCCTTAGATTGACAAAAGAGGTAATTGAAATATTGGACATCAAAGCGAGCAACAAAAAAATAAACATTTATTTCAGAGAATCATATTCTTCACCGCTTTGGGTCTTGGGTGATGCTCACAAAATCAAGCAAGTGCTTATCAATTTGATCGAAAATGCCATTAAATATAGCAGCAAAAAGACCCGTATCAAAATCAGTTTTTTTGATATGGACAATACGTATCTCATAGAGATCACGGATGAGGGTGTGGGTATAGCGGAGAAAGATTTACCACGTATCTTCGAACGTTTTTATCGTACAGACAAAGCCCGCTCACGCCAAACAGGAGGCTCCGGGCTGGGATTAGCCATCGTAAAACACATTATCGAAGCCCATCATCAGACAATCAATGTCAGAAGCACCCTTGATGTAGGAACCACCTTCGCCTTCACACTCAAAAAATATAAATCTCATCCAAAATAACTCTTTTTATGAAAATTGTCTTTTCTTTGATTGGACTCATAATAATATGCAGATAAAATCAGCGTTTTTCCCAAAAATTCCTGCATTTATTTTATTCTCAAAGAAGGTATTTGAGAGTTTTTCAGCAGACCTTATCTGAAATTTAATATCTTTGCAAAAAAAAATATGCGATTTTTTATCATCTTCATGATTATCGGGCAATTGTCCTTCTCAGCACGGGCACAAGAGAAGATTTTTCCCGGAGCCGATGAGAAAACCCCGTCCAAAGCACAATATTTTTCGTGGATCAACAACACCAACGAAGGAGCTACCGAAAAACAAACGCTGACAAATCTTGATTTTTTTGCTTGGCTTAAAGCCGAATATGGTATGCAACTCGACATATATGCTTTTGATGCGGGAGCCATTGATGGCAAACGATTTTACGGAAGTGTTCACTCCAAACGTTTTCAACGGCAATTTCCCAATGGTTTCGACTCCATCTACCTGAAAGCAAAGAGCTTAGGAATACGTCTCGGAATATGGGGAGGTCCGGATGGTTTTGGAAATACGGAAGAAGAAGCACAAGCGAGGATACAACAAATGGTAAATCTCTGCAAAAAATATCATTTTGCCCTATTCAAATTTGATGCTGTTTGTGGAGCATTAAAAGCGAAACACGAAAAATATTTTATCCGGATGATGGAAGACTGCCGCCGTTATAGTCCGGATCTGATTTTACTCAATCATCGATTGGGATTAAAAAAGGCGGAAGCTTACGCTACTACCTTCCTCTGGGAAGGAGCAGAAACATACATTGATGTTTTTATGACCAACAACACAACGGCGCCTCACCATCGTGCCGCCGCAATCTCACGGGGATTAGTGCCCGATCTAAAAAGACTCACCGAAGACCATGGCGTTTGTCTTTCTTCCTGCCTTGACGGATGGGATGACGATCTGATTTTGCAAGCTTTTAATCGCGAATTGATACTCGCACCTGAGATATACGGCAATCCGTGGCTATTGAGAGATGATGAATTTTCGCGTTTGGCAAGAATTTTTCATTGGCATCGTAAATACAGAGATATTCTCATTGACGGGAAGGTACTACCGGAGGAAAAATATGGAAAATATGCCATTTCACGTGGCAATAGTCATACCCGCCTCCTTACACTTCGCAATCTCTCGTGGGAAACCCAAGAATATACAATCACTTTCGATGAAGAAATAGGAATCGGCAAAAATCAAAATTTGAAAGTTTTTCAAATGCATCCTTATGAGTTTTATTTCGGCACCTTCTCTTACGGCGACAGTCAAGATGTCCGCATCGAACCTTTCCGTGCGGCGATGTTCTTAATCAGCGATGAAGCCCCTCAAGATATTTTTGTAAAAGGAGCAGAATACCGCATCGTTCGTGAGCTTGATGACAAATCCGTGTTAATAGATATTTGGGGAATGTCCGGAACGGAAACAGATATTCAATTTTCCATCCCTTGTTCATCCGTGATAATTGCAGGAGAAGAACAAAGCACAGATATTTCAAATTTCCATATCTCATTTCCGGGCGAACTTTTACGCCAATCCCCCAATCGCAAATTAAGCGAGATGCAGATTTGTGCTATTCCCGAAGATGCGGAAGCCCTGTATGAAGCTACGGTCTTCGCTGCCGACAACAACGCTCTGGAAGTTCGCTCACTATTTCGTTCGGGTGAAACCCAAATACCACAAGTCAAAGAAGTTAGAGATGCCTTCTTCCGGCAAAAGACATTTATTACACGGGGAGTATGGGACAAAAATTTATTTGACGGGGACAGAAAGACCGGATTTTTCCCTTCCCGCAAATATGAAATCGATATGCGCATCAAGGGGGGTAGTTTTCGTCTCGACTTAGGAAAAGTGCAAGCCATAGATTCGTTGAAAATCTTTATTCCCGACTATTTCTCATTGCTTCCACTTCTACCGCAAGAAGGCAATTTTGTAGAAGTTTCGGAAGATTTAAGAGATTGGCAAAGAATCACTTATATCGCCGACACTACGATCAATATAGCAATCAACAAGCATATCAGATACGTGCGCTTTGAAGTACAAGCATCCCGGATTGTGGAGATCGAAGCTTATTATCAAGGAAGGAAAATAAATCGTGAATTATGGCGCGCATCCAATCTTTTTGCCCCGTCAAAACGGATGAAATGTGTCAAAGCGTGGAACGCAAAGATCAAACTCGATCAGATTCCTGAAAATTCATATTTGAGCATAGCTCTCAACGGGAAACACGGCATCGAAGGTGCATACGTCGCTGCCAAAATCGAAAATGAATATTTGGGCGCACCCGATCGCGCCGTCTCCTACAACTCCAATACTTGGGAATATGTTACCGCTGAGAGAGATGCAAATTACACCTATTATATTCCTTTGTCAGAAGAGTATAAAAACAAAGAAATAGAAATTTACACCTTGGCATACGATCCGAAAAATCTAAATTTCATTCCGGTTGTCTGGCTCAACACACCGGACAACGGACGGACAAAAGTGCGAGTGGAATTATCCCTTGTGCGATAGTAAAAAAACAGCAATATATAAGGTCTGCAAAGCAAGAACTCTCTGTGAATCATCGCCTAAATTTTTTCCAGAAGTTCTTGTTTTGCTTCCCATTCTGCCATCGTGTCTTCGAGTTCCTGCTGAATCCGGTTGTAGTCAACGGAGATCTGATCGATGGTCATTCCTTCGGGCATTCGGTCAGGATTGGAAAGCATCTCTGTCTTTTTTTTCAATTGCATTTCCAAATCTTCAATCTTTTCTTCTATTGATTCTATTGCCCTTTTGATTTTTCTTCGTCGCCGTTCAAGGTCTTTTCTTTGTTCATAATCAAGTTGCTGCTGTGATTTTTTCTTAACGCTTTGTCCTTTTTTTCTTTGATTTATTTCCAATTCTTTGAGGTCTGCCAATTTTTTATTCCGGATAAAATCATACACATCACCCAGATGCTCTTTTATTTTTTTATTACGAAATTCAAACACTTTGGTCGTCAGACCTTGCAGGAAATCACGGTCGTGAGAGACGATAATCAAGGTTCCGTCATATTGAATAAGTGCATTTTTCAAAATATCTTTTGACATCATGTCCAGGTGATTGGTAGGCTCGTCAAGAATCAACAGATTGGAAGAAGTGAGGAGCAATTTTGCGAGGGAAAGGCGTGATTTTTCACCTCCCGAGAGGACTTTCACTTTCTTTTCTATGTCATCATCTTTAAACAAGAAAGCACCGAGAATATTGCGCACCTGTTTTCTCACCTCACCGGTAGCGACAGCATCCAAGGTATCAAAAACCGTATCTTCGGGATTGAGATATTCACTGTGATTTTGAGCCAGATACCCGATTTTGAGCAAGTGTCCGTGTTCGATGGTACCTTGATAGTCGATCTCGTTCATTATCATTTTGACAAGACTTGTTTTTCCTTCTCCGTTTTTACCTACGAAAGCGATTTTTTCACCCCGGTCAATCATAAATTCAAGGTCTTTCAAGACTTCTTTGTCACCATAGGATTTGGAAACGTGTAGAGCCTTCAAGACAACCTTACCGGTATGAGGAGCCGGAGGAAAACGAAAATGTATTGCCGCTTTCTCAAGTTCATCGATTTCAATCTCTTCCATTCGTTGAAGCTGTTTGACACGTGATTGTACTTGCTTGGCTTTGGTCGCTTTGTAGCGAAAACGTTCGATAAAATTCTCCATTTCTTTTACCGTCTTTTCCTGATTGACAAGCATCGCTTGTTGTCTTTCGAGACGTTCACGCCGGAGGCGAACAAATTGGGAATAAGAGGTCTTATAATCATAGATCTTGGCATTGGCAATCTCAATGGTTCGATTCGTGACCGCATTGAGAAAAGCTTTATCGTGAGAAACTAACAATATTGCTCCGGAGAAAGATTTAAGATAAGATTCCAGCCACTGAATCGACTCAATATCAAGATGATTGGTAGGCTCGTCGAGCAACAACAAGTCGGGATTGGCCAAAAGCATCTTTGCCAATTCGACACGCATCTGCCAACCGTTGCTAAACGTATTCAAAGCTTTATGAAAATCATCCCGCGCAAAACCCAGACCCAGCAATACCTTCTCCGTAGCGGCTTCGTATTTATTCCCCCCGAGCATATCGATCTTTTCCTGAATGGCAGTCATTTTTTCGATCAACAAATGATATTCCTTACTTTCGTAATCCGTGCGCCTACTTATCTCCTCTTGTATGCTTTTGATCTGCTCTTGTTTTTGTAAAATTTCTTCAAACGAACGAAGGGCTTCGCCAAAAACGGTTTTACCGGACTTAGGTTGCAATTCCTGATGCAAATAAGCAATCGTATAATCTTTGGGATAGGAAACACTACCTTCTTGAGCTTGCAGCTTGCCGGTGATAATATTCAGCAATGTAGTTTTGCCGGCACCGTTTTTCCCGACCAAACCGATTCTCTCCTGTGGAGAAACCACAAAAGAAACATTCCGGAATAAATCTTTGCCGGTAAAATGGATAGACAGATTAAGTATCGAAATCATAAACGTATCACTCTATTTTTGGATCGCAAAAGTAGAGAAATTTACAAAGCCAAACACCGGCATTTTCAAAAAAGAAACATACTTTGTCTTAAGAGTCCTAAACAATCTATTGAAAATCCGACTCTACAAAAACAGGATTGACAATCACTTCTTTGATATTAATGTTTATCATCTGTGGTCCGGCATTTTGCTCTATAGACATAGGAAAAAGTATCCCGGCTTCAATTTTTTGATAATCTCCATAGACTTTTTTCTGCTCCATCATCTCACCGTTTATCTCTTCTGCGGCGATCTCATATTTTAACAATCCGGTACTTTTGTCAAAATAATAAGTAGTATTTCCTTCGATAATAGTGTAATATTGTATCTCGTCAATCGTAGTGAGACTTCCTGTCCGTCCCTTTTCATACAAAGCAAAAACCTCAAAAGGACGGTTTGTTTCTTTCATTTCTTTCAAGAGTTTACCATCAAG
>CAZLTF010000114.1:0-2127 GCA_964562195.1 uncultured Bacteroidales bacterium
ATCAGATGTATTTCGTACAAAGTCGTTGACAACAAATAATCCGAATGAAAATGATATCACGGCTGTCTTGGCAAGGCAGCCTTTTTTATATTTGCAAACGATGAAATTTAAATGGAGAAAATGGAATCGAAATATTCACAGGGATCTGGGATATTTCTTCGTCGCTATGTCTCTGATATATGCGATATCGGGTATTGCTATCAATCATATGCATGACTGGAATCCCAACTATGATATTGATGTGTTGGAGTTTCAGGTAAATGTCAGCCAAGAACTCAATCCTGTCAACAAGGAGAATGTATTGAAATTGTTGTCAAAATACGGAGAAGAGGATAATTATAAAAATCATTATGTCCAAAGCTCCGGAAAATTGAAGGTGTTTCTGCGCGGTGGCGGGGATTTGGTTATGAATTTGCGTACGGGAAACGGTATTATTGAACACGCACGAAAACGCGCGGTTTTGCACGCTCTCAATTATTTGCATTACAATCCCGGCAATTGGTGGTTGTGGTTTTCGGATTTCTTCGCTGTGTCTTTGATTTTTCTTGCCATTAGCGGAATGTTTATCTTGAAAGGAAAAAACGGGATCAAGGGTAGAGGTGCCATCTTGGTGATTGCCGGTATTATTATTCCGGTTCTTTTTTTAATTTTGTTTTATCATTAAAGATGCTGATAATCTTTTGTTTAAGGAAAAAAACACAAAATTGTTATATTGCATATCTGCAAAATGAGGGATACAATAGGAGTAAGATGCCGTTTGCTATTTGATGCAGTCATTTTTTTTTGCAATCGTGGCAATCAATCATTGTCCCCCTCCCTCAAAAAAAAAACCACCCTCGCGAAAAGGTGGTTTAGTGCCGCTTGATGTAGGTTAGGATTACAATATAAGGGAACAACTTTCAGATTGCTACATCCGGCAAAATTTCAATATTGTCTAACATAATAAATACGAAATATGAAAGCAAAAGGTTGCCTTACTTTTTTATTTTTATTGAAATAAGCATTATGTTTGAGGAAAATGTATGGATGCGCCTTTCTTTCAATTACACGTTTGTCATCGCATAAAATAAATCTCCTGCCTGCAAAAGTTTTTAGCAAAATAATACTACCTTTGCAAAAAAAAGCAATCTCAATGAAGAATTTATTTATTATCATTTTATTTAGTTTATTATTTTTCAATTCTTGCAATATGTCATCACAAAAAATAGATTTACTGGTTTATAATTCAACTATTTATACTGTAGATAATGATTTTCTCGTAACGGATGCCATGGCGATAGACAAAGGGAAGATTCTTGCAACCGGTACCTATCAAGACTTGAAAAAACGCTACGAAGCTAAAGAAAAACTGGATGCAAAAGGAATGTATATCTACCCGGGTTTTTACGATGCTCATTGCCATTTTTCCGGATACGGAATAAATCTTCTGACAAATGCCGGTTTGGTTGGGACTCAATCGTTTGATGAAGTGATAGAACGTGTAAATACGCACTTTCAGAAATATCCATCCAAGTGGATATTAGGTAGAGGCTGGGATCAGAATGACTGGGAAGACAAAAGATTTCCCGACAACAAGAAATTGAATCGACTTTTTCCGGATAATCCGGTTGTCCTCCGGCGAATTGACGGACACGCTTTGATAGCCAACCAAAAAGCTCTGGAATTAGCCAAAATTGATGGGAATACCAAGATTGACGGAGGGGAGATATTAAAAAAGGACGGGCAACTCACCGGCGTATTAATTGACAATGCAATGGATGCTGTTCTGGATATTATTCCCAAACCGGATGAGAAAACAATTCGAAAAGCCTTGCTCAAAGCCCAAGAAGATTGCTTTGCACGGGGGCTTACTTCGGTAGCTGATGCCGGTCTTGACAATAAGATGGTTCAAATTATTGACAAGATGCAGCAAGACAAACAGCTCAAAATGAGGGTGTATGCTATGTTGAGTCCGACGGCAGAAAATCTCCGGAAATGGGTGGAAAAAGGAATTTATAAAACTCCACGCTTGAATGTGCGCTCGATAAAATTATATGGCGACGGTGCACTCGGCTCGCGAGGTGCCAAATTGATAAAGCCCTATTCTGACCATCCGGAAACCAATGGTCTGCTACTGCAAAATGAAAA
>CAZLTF010000115.1:0-3433 GCA_964562195.1 uncultured Bacteroidales bacterium
CTCACTTATCACATTTTCATTACTAATAAGTTTTAAAAGGTAAAATCCCGGCTTGAAATCGCGAATGTTAATCTTATACGAGAGAATAGAGGGGATGTCTTTTGTCCATACGAGCCTTCCCGAAAGATCGTAAATGCTGATTTGGTTGCTCTTGGGATATTCGGGGAGTGTGATGTGGATCATATCTTGAGCAGGGTTGGGGAAAATATATGGAGAAAGAGGCTGTGGCGGAGGTGCCGGAGATAAATATTGATGCCCGAATAATTTTGGGTCTTTATTGTACATAATGCGAATAGAATCAATGTATTGATTGAGTAATTCTTTTGTCCTGACAGACGGATTTGACTCCTCCGCACATACAAAAGCATAGTCAATTTCTTCGGTAGAATGGCTTTTGAATGTGAAAGGACCACTGGAAGCCAAGCTGTTTTTGGGTTTTGGATATTTGTTTCTGAAAGAATCTTCCCATACCGGCGATCCGTTGGGGGCTTGTCCATAGGTGCCCCAATAACATGGATCACTGTCCATAGGAAACATAAAATGACATTCGGGACCATAGGCGCCGGTCTCAAAAGTGCCAAATCCACCATATTCAAGCGGACTCCCGTCCTTCCAATTTGCTTGCAGATAATTGTAAAACTCATGCGCCTGAAGCGGAGTGCCCTGATCGCCCGTTTCTTCTTTTCTAAATGTAATGAAATGCGTCAATCCAAATCGCTCATTGTCGATGATGCCATCTCCAAATCCTATTCCGTTGATACTCTCATTGCATTCAAAGCCCGGATTGTCAAGTTTGTCATTGTCCATTTTTGCACCGCCCAATAGCGCGACACCTACCGAAGTAGGAGAAAACGTAAGTGTGTCCGAAACATCTACGCCCTTGGTGATAACACTCCCACGCTGTACATCACAACTTAGCCGGTTGAGATCGCTATCCACCAGATTGGCATCCAAAAACAATCCGAGATAAGTATCAGTATAATCTGTTTCGGATGTATTTGTTATCTGATAATTGATAAAAATACAGTTATTAAGAAAATCTTTGCTCTCGTCTTTTATTCCCCAGACCATTCCTTGTACTTCTATTCCAAGTGTTTTTCCGGAGCTTTCGCTATGCATTTGCAAGTCATTGAAAACGAAATAGATACACTGATCTCCTTTGATCCATGGATAGTCTCCTTTCTCAGGATTGTAAAGTCCGTCTCTGTCGTAATCCAAAAAAGGTGCTTGTGCTTCGCCGGAAAAGAAAGTGGAACTTCCACCGGCAGGCCAAGAGGCAATGGCTTCCGGTATCTCATAGTCTTTTTTGTACCAATTTTGAGTATGGTAGATAATTTCTTCTTTGTTGATTTTCCAAACCCTGTTCCACCGGTATGCTTGCGTACTGTCATAGGTGTTGCCGTCGCCGGAGACCGGTCCGGTAGAATAATCATAGCCTTTTTTTCTACTTGTCTCGGCAGCAAGGTGCAGTTGTTCTTTTGCATCTTTGCCTCCTATCCAAAGTGCGTTTTTGAAAGAGATATTGTTACCACTTCCTTTTGGGTATTCAAAACCGGCATCCGAGTTGAAATCCCAAAATTGATTGCCGAAAGGATTTACGATTGCGCGGATATTGTTGATGTCAATATATTCTTTGTTTTGAATTTTGAAGATAATCTTTCCTCCTGTCAAGTTGCCGTATAAATCCTCTACGGCATAACGTACACTAAAATCTGTATATTTATTTGTAAAATATGCCGTGACAGTGGAGTCATTGTATGAAATATTTTCAGCATTTCCTACGCCTACGATATGTATAGGATCACCGTCAGGATCATAATCATTGGCTAATACCGGAATGACGATCTCTTCGTTGATGGTGACATATACGGTGTCATTGACTGCGACCGGAGGACTATTTTGTGAAAAAGCATAATGAAAAGCAGCTAACAATAGTGTCAGTAATATATGTTTTGCACTTGATTTTTTATCTTCACAACTCATAATCAGATAGATAGTTTGTTAGACCTTTTTACAGGTCGCAAATATACAAAAAAAATGATAATTGCAAAATATTTTTTCAATAATTTGCAATTGATCAATAATTACTTGATGTTTGTAGATAAAAACCGGTCGTTTGTAATCTTGTATATCGAAAAAATTATACTGCTTTGCAAGGACTGCAACTTGGTATAAAAGTCAAAAGAAAAAACTAAAAATCAGATACCGGCACAGAAATTGCAGCGACGGAGAGTCCAATGTTTGTGAATCATATATTGCGTGAGTATACCGCTGATTTTAACTGAACTTATTACTGATGTATTTGTCTAATCCGCTCTCTCTCATGTGTTTGAGAGTTTTTTTGGCAGACTATAGAGCAATGATGTGTTTCTTTTGCGAGGAGGTGTCGATTAGTCCATTGACTCCATCAATTCATCCGTAATTTCAAGATTGTGAAATACATTTTGAACATCATCGTCATCTTCAAAAATATCAATGACTTTCATTATTTTTTGAGCATTTTCGAGTTCTAATTTTACGGTTTCGTGGGGGATTCTTTCCAAGGATGCGTTTTCGGCTTCGATATTGAGTTCTTCCAATTTTTTCTGAACACTTCCAAAGTCCTCCAATACGGTAGTGATTGAGAAATAGTCGTCGGTAAGTTCAAAGTCTTCTGCTCCTGCGTCAATCATTTCCATCTCAAATTCTTCATGATCCATGCTTACTGCTTCTTTTGGAATGGAGAATACTCCTTTTCTGTCAAAAAGAAAACTCAAAGAACCGTTGGTGCCAAGGTTTCCGCTATATTTATTGAAAATGGCTCTCACATTGCTGACGGTACGCTGTTGATTGTCTGTCATGCATTCTACATATACGGCGATACCGTGAGAGAGATAACCTTCGTAGGTCAATTCAATAAAATTGGAGCCGTCTTTATCTTGCCCTTTACTGATCGCCCGCGTGATATTATCTTTGGGCATACTTTGCCCTTTGGCATTGGCAATAGCAAGTCTTAATTTGGGGTTGGATTCCGGATCCGGACCACCTTCCTTGACGGCAATGGTAATTTCTTTTACCAATTTGGAAAATATTTTTGAACGCTTTGCGTCTGCTGCTCCTTTCTTTCTCTTAATGGTTGACCATTTACTATGTCCTGACATATATTCTCATTTTTCAAATTCTGCGGTAAAAGTATAAAATATTTTAATTCCAAAAATATATTTGCACCGAAAGCATAACTCTCAATAAAGCAACAAAATAGAAAGAGATTTATTAACAATTAACTCCCTATGTTTTGTCGTGGTAGTGGGAAAAGAGAGAAAAAATCAAAATAATCACATCTTCATCAACAACTTTCCGGTGGAAAAATCACGGGCATTCCATTTTCCTTTTACGATTCCTTGTTGCAGTAATACAAAACCGGGATTGGAGCGAACCATTGCTTTCAGGGCAA
>CAZLTF010000116.1:0-5448 GCA_964562195.1 uncultured Bacteroidales bacterium
CGAAATTGTCGGCCGTTTACCGGTGCTGACGTTTCTGCATCCATTGGATAAAGAAAGTTTAAAACAAATCCTGACCGAACCCAAAAATGCTTTGACAAAACAATATCAAACCCTCTTTAAAATGGATGGTATTGAACTTAAGTTTAAAGAAGAAGCATTGGACTTTATTGTAAACAAAGCCTTGGAATTTAAACTCGGAGCACGCGGACTGCGCTCCATTGTCGAAGGAATATTAAGCGATGCAATGTTTCATCTTCCTTCACAGAAGAAGATAAAAAAATTGGTCATTGATCGTGCGTATGCAGAAAAGAAATTCTCAACATCAACGGTCGCCAAGCTTCATATGATCTAAAAAATTGAAAGGGTCTGCTGAAAAAACTCAAACAGGTGAAAAAATGAAAGCGCTTCTGTGATTTTCAGTAAACCATAGAAAGCAAAAACAAAAAAGAAGGCAGTATTTTTCAACAAAATACTGCCTCATTTTTTATCGAAAAAATATCAAGCAAATATTATTCGGATACACTGCCCAACGGGACGCGTACTCCATTTTTGTAAGCAACCATAAACGCATCCGAGATACCGGCATCAACTACCTTGCGCAATATCTCTACTGCCTCTTCAACACTTGTGACCGATCCTACGGTATAGCGATTTAAGCCATTGCTTCGTTCGACGAAAACCTCTTCTTCCAAATTAAATATCGCCTTGATACCGGAAGCTTCCAAATCCGAACTCTTGGTAGCCAAAATCTGAATGCTATAGACAAGCCCTTGCGAACGATGTTTTTTTAGACTGTAATTGTTATAATGATCGGAATTTTCGGAAAGTAAATTGTTTACGGTAATATAAGCGTTATTTTTTGTTGCGACCACAAAAGCATCATCAACAATATTATTACTTATCAAAATATTCTTTTGATTTTTGGCTTCCCAATACTGTTTGTAGCCACCTACAACGTATTTATACCATCCTTTGTATCTCAACACACTGACAGATTTTTCGGGATAGCCAAGACGCTTGGCAATAGCCGTTTTATCAATGGGCTTCTGCGATGCAGCGACTTGCACATAGAAAAGCACATTTTCAAAACTGGGCTTACCCAACTGCACCTTTCGTTCTTTCTTCTCAATAGTCTTTTGTAGATCCAATGATTCTTCATTTTTCGATTGCTCTTCGTTTTCTTGATTCGCTATATGATCCACCGGCTTTGCTTCCGGCTTTTGAGATTCCTCTTCGATCTCAGGCGTTTGTTGATCATTTTCTTGCTGTTTAAGTTCTTGTTTTGCCAACTCTTCTTTTTCCTTTTGTCTTGGTAAATAATGACTTCTCTTTTTCTTCGTCAAGTGATATGTAATTCCAAGCGAATAAAAACCGTATATATCATATTTAAATCCACCTTTCTTCACATCCAATTCATCCGAATTTAGCAGATGAAAATCACTTTCTATCTGCAAATCAAAATGGTCCGAAAGAAAAATATCTACACCTGCAAACATCGGGATCTCCCCTTCAAAAGTCATTCCTCCCAAGCCGCGTCCATTTCCATATCCCTTTCTCGCTATTATTTCATTGTTCGGAAATCCCTGCAATATGGAACGATACTGAAGCATCCCCAAGCCTACACCAAAATAGGGGTTCAACCTTCTCTGTTTCACATTGAAAATATTGAGTACATCCAAACGCACGTTTAGGCTACTCTCGAGCAGATTTGCCATAAACCAGACCCTTCTTTTGCGTTTAGTACCGGTCAATGACCCATATCCCAACGAACCCCTCACATCCAAATAAGGAGTAATTTTCATATTCACATCAAGTCCGTATCCAAATTCCCACTCACTATTATTGGAGAAAGACTTGTAATAAGTGTGATTTTCTACGTCACCGTAAAAAAGATTTGTGCCCCCTTTCAGGGTAAAACTCAGGTTCCTTCTTGGCTGCTGGGCATAAAGATCGCAGGACAGATTCATCAGAAGGACAAGCATCAATAAAAGTATTTTTCGTATCATGGTAATATGTTATTTTTTTAGCAAAGTAAATAATTTTTTTGATTACTTATACATTTTTTTTTATTCCAAGATGTAAAATATTAAAATACATTCAATAATTTTGCACCTACTTTGAAATAATCGCTTTCTTTGCAAAAAAATCGTAGATAATGATTACAATTCTTATCATCATAATCAGTGTAGGATTTTCGTTCTTCTCTTTCTCCGATAGAGAACGCTTTGACAAACTCAAATTTAACGCCTACCTCATCGCCAAATACAATGAATGGTACCGATTTATCTCTTATGGATTGATTCATGCAGACTGGGGGCATTTATTAATCAATATGTGGGTGTTGTTTTCATTCGGGAGAATTACGGAATCTTATTTTGAAGTGTATTACGGTCAGACCGGCAGATTGTTCTATTTAGCACTCTATATCGGGGGTCTTTTTGTTTCCACAATCTATGATTATATCAAACAAAAAGAAAATGTATATTACAATGCGGTTGGAGCTTCCGGAGCAGTATCTGCAGTCGTTTTTTCAAGCATTCTTTTTTATCCACAAGGAGAAATTTATATATTTCTTATACCGGTCGGAGTCCCCGCACCGATTTTTGGATTGCTTTATCTGGCGTATTCTGCCTATATGGCAAAAAATTCAAATGATAATATCGGACATTCCGCTCACTTCTGGGGTGCAATATTTGGAATACTATTTACCGTTATTACGGTTCCCGGAATTGTTTCATACTTCTTTCGAGCTATTTTTTAATATTCACATTCGCAAATATCTTCGTTGAGAGCACTACCAATCACGATATGCTCTTGGCTTTGCAGAAGGGAACACTTGCGGATACATGAATATGGACAAAACGTATCATTTGTGCCATTTGCAAGTAGCAAAAACATCACAATAATGCTTGACGTAAACACGATTTACGAAAGTTTAAAAAAAATATAAACGCAATTGAAAAATGTTATACTTTTGAAGAAAAAAATAATATGAATATTTTATCGCTACTTATAACGCCTATTGTTGCTGCAATACTATATCTATATCTTAATAAAGTCAGCAAAAATAAGTATCCGTTCCTTGTTCATTCGTTTATCTTTGGGATGTTTGGAATCATTATTTTCAAAGCATTTCAGTACCTTGCATTCTCTTCTGGTTTGGATATTCTCACGAATATCAGAAGAATTATTTTTTATTCTTTCGTCATAATGGGAGTCGGATCGGAGCTTGGCAAATATCTGATACTCAGATTTTTTTCATACGACAAGAAGGATTTTGAAGGTCCGTTGGATGCCATCATCTATTCGGTATTTATTGGTCTGGGCTTTGCTTTCTTTGCCAATCTTTCATTTTATCTCTTCCCATATTATGGAGGATATGATTCTACGTATGCATTTTGGTTTACTTTTGCCAATATTTTATTTTCCGTTGTATTGGGGTTTTTTGTTGGGCTCGCAAAGACGCGGAGCAACAGTTTTGTAGATTCTATGGTAGGCTTGACCGGAGCTGCATTTTTCAATGCTATATTCAATTTTAGCTTTATTACCCGCGATATGAAATTGATGTATGTGTTTTTGTTGGGTGCACTTGTCATCGCTATTATTCTCATCTATCGGGCTATCGTCCTCAGGCGCATCAAAATATTGAGAGAATCAGCATAATCAGAAAAACAATTCCTCTATTTTTTATGAATAAGAAAAACTTATTTGGAAAAACACTTTCCGAACTCAAGGAAATCATGTCTGAACTTTCCTTACCATCGTTTGTTGCCAAACAGATTGCAAATTGGCTATACCAAAAAAGAGTTTCTTCTTTGAATGAAATGCTAAATATTTCAAAAAAAAACAGAGAAGTTATTGCCCGGCAATATACCATTGAAAAGATATCCCCGCAAACATTCTCAAAGTCAAAAGATGGCACCAAGAAATATTTGTTTCCTGTACATGGTGACGGATTTATTGAAGTCGCATACATCCCCGAACGACATAGAGCAACCCTTTGTGTTTCCAGCCAGATAGGTTGCAAAATGAATTGTGATTTTTGTATGACCGGCAAACAAGGATTCCAAAAACACTTAAGCTCCGGCGAGATTCTTTCGCAAATCTATGAAATACCCGAGATAGAATCGCTAACAAATATTGTCTATATGGGAATGGGAGAACCCTTTGACAATACTGAGGAAGTGTTAAAATCATTGGAGATACTGACTTCCGAATGGGGATTTGGAATGAGTGCCAAACGTATCACCGTCTCGAGTATCGGTATCATTCCGGGACTTAAAAGATTTATGAATGAAAGCAAATGTCATTTGGCAATTAGCCTCCACAGCCCTTTTCATGAGGAAAGACTTTCCCTGATGCCAATAGAGAACAAATATCCGGTTTTGGAGGTAATCAAAACAATACGAGATTCAAATTTTCCAAAACACAGGAAAATTTCATTTGAATACATTATGTTCAAGGGATTCAATGACAGCTCAAAGCATGCCAAAGCCATCGTTCAACTATTAAATGGAATGAATGCAAAAGTAAATTTGATTCGTTTTCATTCTATTCCGGGATCACATCTTCAGGCTTCTTGTGACAAAACGATGGAAAACTTCCGCGATATGCTTAACAAAAAAGGGATTGTTGCCACGATTCGTGCCTCGCGTGGTCAAGATATTGAAGCCGCCTGTGGCATGCTCTCCACCTTAGCACTATTGAAAAAGCCATAAATCAGTCCGTGTGAAGAACAGGCGATTTTTCATTACAGAATGTATTTTCAGCAGACTCTGTTTTAGATGAGATCCGTATTTTTCTTGGGTGGACTCAATAGTCCTCAAAAATGAACCACTAAGCCTATACCATTCCGGTTTAGCCCGAGATGCCATTCTGTTTTTCGCTGTCCTGTTTCTTGCAAACTCTTATTATAGATACGTACCGCGCGAGTAGCATGTTTGGTATATCCACTGCCAAAAGGAATTGCCAGTAAAATCACACCCAATCCGATACCGGCAAGAGTCCAGTTTGGTTCTCCTCCGCCCAGCATTGTGCCTATCGGCCATCCTACCATAAAACCACCTGCATACCCCAAAACATTGGCAACACTCGCATTTGATTTTGCTATCTCCATTTCTTTCTTTGCTTCCGGATTAGACTCTACCACAGACAATAACTGGGCAGGAGACAAGCTTTGTCCGTGTTGAACAAAAGTATTACGTACCACCATAATAGAATCACCGCTACTCTGTCCGACAACAAAAGAAAATCCGGTAAAAAAAACTACAATCAATAAAACAATCTTTCTCATACCTATATTTTTATTAATTTCAAGTTACAAATTTTCCAGACATTATTCGGAATTTTTTTTATGCTATTTCATTAACCACAATTGACATACCTATTTTGATTATATCTTTTAACCCAACTTGACTTTTAACAACACCTATCTATCTGTATAATAGG
>CAZLTF010000117.1:0-2166 GCA_964562195.1 uncultured Bacteroidales bacterium
AAATACTTATCATTAGAACAATGTTAAGGATAATATTGATTTTGAGCATCTTCAATTGATGAAGTCGATTTTGATATTTAAATATGGTTGCGATGGAAAGAAGGGCGCTTAAGATTGCAATGATGAGTACCGGTAGGGTAAACATTTTGCTAAAAATAGTTATTTCATCTTTGGTAAGGTCATGAAGATAATATGCAAATTGCTCAAAAAGATATAGCCCGGAGGTATATCGTGCAATTGGTAGAAAGATAAATACGATCATTGCAATAGCTGCGAAACTCATGAAAATACTTTGAATACGTTGAATCATAACACGAATATATTTTTGTTGCAAAATTATTAGAAATTCTTTTTGGAGAAAGAGTTTTTAGCGCTTGAAATTTTATTTTTTATCATCATCTGCTTTTTTTTGAAATAGCTCTTTTATTTTGTCAAATTCTCGTTGATAGAATATTCCTACGCCTTGTGTATATCTGGAGTAATCTTGAAAAAGATAGTCATTATTGGAAGTATTAAATGCTTTGAGGCGAAGCCTGCCATCTTGCGTAAGTTTAAGTTCAATTTCTCCTTCGCCGATAAAATTGTCGGATCTTTCCGCTGAGCTTTTGTTTTTTACTCCCAAATTCCCTTTTATCGTGACACGATCGTTCCACAATTGAGTGGAAAGCATGACTCCCAGTTCGTCTTCGCTAATATTATCGCCGGGGCGGTATTTGATACCAATGTCAAAACGGTCGCTTAGTCCGGAGAGCCAACTATTGATTTGATTGGTAAAGAGTGCGAAAGTGTTTGCTTCCAGAGAATAGGTGCTGCCGGAGGTGTAATTGAAGCTGTGAAGTACCAACAGTGATATTACCTGTCTGCTCATAAGTGCCTGATTGGTAGTGTCTAATCTGGAATATATCGTTTGTTTTACATCTTCGTTGAGATCGGGGAAGTTGATGCCAAAATGAATGCTGGGTTCGACAAGACTATTGCCCAATGAAATAACGCATTGCACGGGAACGACCGTAGAAGAGTCTTCGATGGGAGCATATTCACCCAGTCTGGCTCGCAAATCATAAGCGGCTTTGATGTCAATCGCTGCATTGTACGGATCACCTGTCCATGTTATTTTGCTGCCGGGAAGCACGGTAAACACCCTGTTGAGGATGCTCTGCAGATTCATTAAATAATTTCCTTCCTCGATGATATATTCTCCCATAAGACTCAACTCTCCGCTTTCGTTGTAATCAATTTCCAGTTCCCCGCCTCCATTGGCGGTAATGCTACCCATATCGTAAGGCATAATCAATTCGACATCCGCTTTATTGTTGAGGTTCAACTTGGTATTTACGGTTACAGAGGAGGACGAAGGGGGAGTGAGTTCGCCCGCAAGCGTGCACGAATCATCGGGAGAAACAAAGACAATATAGTTGTTTTCTATCAAGTCAAGATTGCTGTTGATAGGAAGTGTTATTTTGGTTTCTTTCAGGGGGGCAGCTTGGATATTTAGATTGACTTTGTTGAGGTCTCCGTCGATAGAGATTCCTCCATTGACGAGGGCTTTGCCATAAAAATATTCATTTTGGTTTATATCCGTGTTGATACCCAGCAATTTATCTGTGCTTACATCAATATGATATTTGAAATCTTCAAAATAGTTGTGTGTAAAATATCCGTTAACTATTGCAAAATTGTTTTCCGTATCCGTAATTTGAATGGAGTCAAAATGAATGTTATTCGTGTCAAAAACAATTTTATCTGCAAAGTAGTATTCCGTATTGGTATAATCAATTTTCAGCTTCACTCGTTATAGTTTTATTTCACCCAATAAATATGGCTTCTCGTTTGTGCCTGTGAATCTAAGTTTCCCGGATGCGAAGCCTCCGACACCTGAGCTGAAAATACTGATAAACGGCTGCAAGGATCTCAATTTATAATTCTTTAGCTTGATGTCAAAGTCAAAATTATTGCTTTTGAGATTGGGGTAGTAGTCTCCTTTAATCAATACTGTTTCATTTTTCCCGATATTTCCGCGTGTGACTATTCCCAACTTAATATTCATAGATTCGGAAGTGTCATTCCAATAGGTATTGATATGCGTGTCTCCAAGTAAATCATCATTGAAAATCAGAGAATCAATACCGGCATTGATCAAAAACTGGGTAGAGGAGTCGCTTTTGG
>CAZLTF010000118.1:0-3864 GCA_964562195.1 uncultured Bacteroidales bacterium
CCCAGTTGGACACATCACAATGGATAATGGTTCAAGAACTTTCCGGTATTATTCCTGAAAGCAAAATCCTTTATAGCGCTTTCAAAAAAGGGAAAAACAGATTTACCATTACGGAAGATAACTCCATATTTTTTATTGAAGTATTGGATTTCAAAAAAGAAGGCGAAGCCTCTCCATTGCCACTTATCAAGAATCAATTGAAAAAAATTATACTGAATAAAAGAAAAAGTAAAATCATCAAAGATATGAGAAATAGTGTAAAAGAAAATGCCAAAAAAGAAAACATCATAGAAATTTACTAATGTCAATCCGGCAGAGGAGAAATATAGATTGTAAGTGTAAGAAAAAAAGATATGAAAAAAATACTAATATTGCTGCTGTTTGTCCCTTGGATTGTACAAGGACAAAGTCATAAACAATTGCTTGACAAAGTCGTAGGGAAAGTTGGAAAATATGCCATCCTGGAATCTGAGGTAAAGAGCCAAGCACTGCAAATGAAAATGCAACAAGGATTAACAACTGGTGAGCATACACTCAAATGTCAAATATTGGAAAAACTACTTATTGACAAACTAATGCTACATCAAGCAGATTTGGACAGTATTGTCGTAGGAGATGAGCAAGTAGAAGCCGAATTGGATCATAGGATGCGCTATTTTATCCAACAATTCGGATCGCAAGAGAAATTTGAAGAATTTTACAAAAAATCAACCTTAGAATTTAAAGAAGAAATGCGTCCTCAGATCCGGGATATGATACTTATCGGGCAAGTACAACAAACACTAACCAAAGATGTCAAAACAACTCCTACGGAGGTTAGAAAATTTTATAAAAGCATTCCCGCTGACAGCTTACCGTCCATCAATTCGGAGGTAGAAGTGGCAGAGATTGTAAAATTGCCGCCTATCAACGCCAAGGAAATCAAAAGAGTAAGAGATCAAATGGCTGAGTATCGGGAGCGTATTCTATCAGGTAGTAGTAGCTTTAAGACGATTGCCGTGTTGTATTCGGAAGACCCCGAGTCCGCCAAAAAAGGAGGAGAATTGGGTTTTTTCTCCAGAGGAGAGATGTACAAAGAATTTGAAGCGGCAGCTTTCAAACTCAAAGAAGGAGAAATTTCTGACATTATCGAAACAAAAGCCGGCTTTCATATCATCCAAATGATAAAACGAAAAGGTGATTATGTCAATGTCCGGCATATTTTATTAATCCCGAAACCATCCCCCGAAGACCTGCTAAAAGCCCAACAAGAACTTGACAGCATAGCCACACTGATAGAGGAAGGCAAGATCGATTTTCTCGAAGCAGTCAAAAAATTCTCCGATGCACCCAACAAAAACAACGGAGGACTCCTTCTCAATCCGGCAAGCAATTCTTCCCTTTTTGAAACCTCCCAGCTGGATCCCGCCGTCTTTTTCGTAATCGACAAGATGGAAGTGAAAGAAATCTCAAAACCCGTACCTTTCAAAACAGAAGAACACAAAGACGCATACCGCCTCCTCTATCTCAAAAGAAGAACCGAACCCCACCGTGCAAACCTCAAAGATGATTACGACAAAATCCAACAATGGAGCTTAGAATCCAAAAAATCAGAAGCTATTCACAATTGGATATTAGACTCATTGGGAGAGACTTACATCAACGTGGATTCATCCTATCAAGATTGCAACTTCAAATATAATTGGGGAAAGAATAACAAATAAATACAAATACACGAATGTACAAAGACGATAAAACTGCCATCGAAGCCTTCGGCAATAAATACCTTCAATTGAAATCGGAGATAGCCAAAGTTATCATCGGTCAAGAGAAGGTGGTCGAAGATGTTCTGACTACTATTTTCAGTCAAGGACATGCACTGCTAATAGGAGTACCGGGACTCGCCAAAACCTTACTAATCAATACGATATCACAGACATTGGATTTAAGCTACAACCGGATACAATTCACTCCCGATTTGATGCCCTCAGACATTTTGGGAACGGAAATCTTGAATAAGGAAAAACGTTTTGAATTTATTCAAGGACCCGTTTTTGCCAATATCATCTTAGCCGATGAAATCAACCGGACACCTCCCAAAACACAAGCCGCCCTCCTCGAAGCGATGCAAGAAAAAGCAGTCACCATCGGTGGAAAAAATTATCGCCTTGACCAGCCCTTCTTTGTCTTGGCAACACAAAACCCGATCGAACAAGAAGGAACCTATCCTCTACCCGAAGCACAATTGGATCGCTTTATGTTTAATATCAAGGTTGCATATCCTGACCTTTCGGAAGAAATAAGTATTGTAAAAAACACAACTACCGGAAAGACCGAACAATTAAACACAATATTGCAAAAAGAAGAATTATTATATTTCCAACAATTGTTAATGAGAATACCGGTTCCGGATAATGTATATGAGTATGCTGTCAGATTGGCAAGGAAAACAAGACCAAACGACAATAAGACAGAAGCAATCGCAAAGAAATATATTTCGTGGGGAGCAGGTCCCAGAGCCTCTCAATATCTGATCATTGGAGCTAAAACACATGCCGCATTGAAAGGAAAATTTTCACCGGACATGGAAGATGTCAATGCTGTGGCACTAAATGTGCTTAGACATCGTATCGTCATCAACTACAAAGCGGAAGCAGAAGGTTGGACGAAAGATAAAATTATCAAAGACATTTTGGAATAATATTCCTTCATCAATAAAATAAATTCAAACTATGGGTTTTTTTAATAAATTATTTGGAACAAAATCGGACAAAGACATCAAAGCAGTAAAACCGGTTCTCAATAAAGTAATTGCGGCATATCAAAACATTGACAAACTCAGTCCGGATCAATTGCGCGCAAAAACCAAAGAATTTAAAGAAGCGATTCAAATATATGTCCAGTCTGAAAAAGAAGAGATTCTCCGCCTCAAAGAAGAAGCAAACAATGACCAACTTGATTTCTCCGAAAAAGATAAACTCTGGAAAAGAGTCGATGAACTGGAAGAGATCATATACAAAAAAACCGAAGAAAAACTCAATGATATTCTCCCCGAAGCATTCGCTGTGATGAAAGCTACCGCAAAATGGTTTAAAGAAAATTCACAGATTGAGGTTACAGCTACGGATTTTGATCGCGACTTAGCCACTCGTTTTCAACATATTACAATTGAAGGAGATAAGGCTATCTATCAAACGGAATGGGAAGCCGGCGGCAATCTTATCAAATGGGATATGGTACACTATGACGTACAGTTGATCGGAGGTATCGTATTGCACAGAGGAGAAATTGCAGAGATGGCTACCGGAGAAGGGAAAACACTCGTGGCTACCCTTCCGGTCTATCTCAATGCCCTTTCGGGAATGGGAGTTCATGTTGTTACAGTCAATGATTATCTGGCTAAAAGAGATGCCGAATGGATGGGAGTCTTGTTTGAATTTCACGGACTTTCGGTAGATTGTATTGATAAGCATCAGCCCAATTCCGAGGCACGAAAAAATGCCTACAAATGCGATATTACCTACGGTACAAATAATGAATTTGGTTTTGATTATCTACGGGACAATATGACTCAATTTCCGGATGAGATAGTCCAAAGAAAACACAACTACGCAATTGTGGACGAAGTGGACTCCGTATTAATCGACGATGCACGTACACCCCTGATTATTTCCGGTCCTACACCGCGAGGCGAAGAACAAGAATATGACGAATACAAGCCCTATGTCGAAAAATTGTACAACGAACAACGAAAACTCGTCAACGCAATACTCGTAGAAGCAAAAAAAGTATTGTCATCCGGCAATGACGACAAAACACAAAAGAAAGGCGGTGAGCTATTGTTGCGCGCTTTCAAAGGACTGCCAAAATACACTCCGCTCATCA
>CAZLTF010000119.1:0-11561 GCA_964562195.1 uncultured Bacteroidales bacterium
TATATTTTATTTTGCTACGTTTTTGAAAAAAGGAACACACATAGATGAAAATATTTATAGTTTATACGGTTTTAGTTGCATTGTTCTTAGTTTCTTGTCATTCTTTTGAAGGTGATCAAGAGATTCCATCTTATGTCCGGATTGTTGACGGGAGCTTAGCGAACAATCCTGATATTGATGAGGGAGAATTGGATATTGGCATAGATGATGTGAGTGTATATCTTGAAAATGAGTTGCTCGGTACTTTTGAACTACCTGTCAATGTGCCGGTTCTTGAAACCGGAAAAAATACGATTAAAGTGAAAGGAGGAGTTGTGCTAAATGGTATTTCTTCTATGCGGGCTTCCTATCCGTTTTTTGAGACTTTTGAGCAGGAAGTGGATCTGCATATTGATAGTGTGTTGATGTTGACACCTGTATTTCGCTATTATTCAAGCACGATTTTCCCTTGGAAAGAGAATTTCGAGAATGGAAACTCATCTCTCATTGGTACATCTCCGAACGGTGCGGCTATGCAGTTTGTCGCTAATAGCGAAAATGATACGATTTATGGAGCTATCTCCGGAGTCGTCTATCTGGATGAGCAACATCCGCAAGCCGATTTGATGACCAATTATCAACAAGGCATTGGCTATACGGTTCCTCAAAATAATATACCTGTATTTATTGAATTAAGCTATCATACCAATAATGAGTTTGGAATAGGGATAGTGGTCAATTCAAATGGAGTGCAGACCGAAAGACCCATTGTCGCAATTCGCCCCAAAGGAGATATATGGAATAGAATTTATGTTAATTTGACTCCTGTGTTACAGGAATTCTCTAATATTGACTACATTAACATTCTTTTTCATGCAACTTTGGATGAAGGGATTGATGATGCAAAAATCTTCCTTGACAATATGAAATTAGTAACCAAAGAAATTGATTAGATGAACCAAAATTTACAAAAAGTAAAATATATTCTTGCGGATATTGTCTCGGCTGCTTTTGCTTGGTTTTCATTTTTTGTATATCGAAAGTCAATTGTTTATCCCAATATTCTTCATGAATGGGATTTGATATTTGATGATACCAACCTATATTTAGGCATAGCCGTGATTCCATTGTTTTGGATTGTCCTCTATGTGATGATAGGTGCATACCGGAGAGTTTATCGCAAATCCCGGATAAAAGAGCTTGGACAGACAGCAATGATTACTTTGATCGGGGGTCTGATTTTGTTTTTTGCTTTGATGTTGGACGATGATGTAGTTTCATACAAAGATTATTATTTTTCTTTGCTTTTCTTTATTTCGATTCATTTCTCTTTGACATTTTTGTTTCGCCTTATCATTACGACGAGTACGGTACACAAAATTCAAACCCGGAAAATTGGCTTCAATACCATTTTGGTTGGAAGCAATGGGAATGCAAAAAAGATTTATAAACAGATTGAGAATGAGAAACTTTCGTCCGGTACAAGATTTATCGGCTTTATCCATGTAACCGAAAGAAAACATTTTCCGATGGACAAGTATCTGAAGCATTTGGGGTCAAAAGATGATCTTCGTCGCTTGGTTATTGACAATAAGGTGGAGGAAGTTATTATTGCCATCGAAAGATCGGAACATGAAATCATAGAAGAGATTATTACTCAATTGTTTGATCTTAGCATTGTGATTAAAATTATTCCTGTACTGGAAGACTTTTTGTTGGGGACAGTGAAAACTCAAAGTGTATGGCATACTCCTCTTATTCAATTGTCCCCCGAATTGATGCCCGTATGGCAAATGTCAATGAAACGTTTGTTGGATATCGTGGCATCATCTATTGCCATATTACTTCTTTCGCCTGTGTATATCGGGGTTGCAATAGCTGTGAAGTTGGATTCAAAAGGACCTGTTTTGTATTCTCAAGAGAGGGTAGGAATCGGTGGAAAGGCTTTTTTGATGCACAAATTCCGGACGATGATTCAGGATGCTGAAAAAGAGGGACCACAGCTTTCTTCGGATCATGACCCGAGAATCACCAAAGTAGGACGATTTATGCGTAAAGTGCGTTTGGATGAAATACCCCAGTTTTTTACTGTCCTCAAAGGTGATATGACATTGGTAGGTCCCAGACCCGAACGACAGTATTTTATTGATTTGATCGTCAAAAAAGCACCTCAATATCGACTTTTGCAAAGAATAAAACCGGGAATAACTTCTTGGGGACAGGTGAAATACGGATACGCTTCAAATGTGGATGAAATGATAGAAAGACTCAAATATGATATCTTGTATCTCGAGAATATGTCCTTGGCAATGGATTTCAAAATAATGATATGGACTGTGCTTATCATTGTTCAAGGTAGAGGAAAATAAGCCCTTCGCTATATTTTCGGATGTGCATCCGGACGCGATGAATGATGGATGTTGATTTTTATTTCCCCATTTTGCATTTTGATATAGCCGAAAGTAAATTCGACTTTTATCTCATTTTCACCGGAATCCGTAAAATAGTAATTGCCCATCGCAAAAGCCCGATCATTATCAATAATGTATCCTGCATTCTCAAAACGTATCTCTGTCCAATCCAGTAGAGCAAAACCTTTGTCTTCGGGAAATATACCTTTCACAAAATATGAAACCGCTCCTTCTTTGTTTAGCCGGAATTGATGTTTTCTCGCCCTCGTAGGCTTAAAGAGTACGACACCTTCGGAATAAGCATACATACGATCTACAAAATCCTTTGCAGCTTTCAAACAGGCTTCCCTATTGCCTTTATAACTCCCCAATTCGATAAGCCCTTCCGCCCATTTCTTTTGTGCATTTATGATGTCATTTTTTGTGATAGAATTCATATCAAATCTTTGTTGTTTTTGCAAAGCAAAAGTAATATTATTTTGAATCTATGACGTATCATTTATCATGTTCAAGTGTAAACTTAAATCTGCAACAAACATACTTGCGAAGATAAGAATTAATGCAGGTAGGGGCAATTATTTTAAAAATGATTTTGTTATATTCAATAAATGACTACTTTTGTAAAAGGGAAATGTATCATTATTTTATGTTTTGTAAACGAAAAAAATATTATCTGTTTTTATCACAAAAGGTGAAGAGATGAAAAAAGTGACGGTGTTTTTAGTATTACTAATCTCAGGAGTGATAAGCAATGTTGAGGCGCAGACGGATTCTATAGCCAAAGCTACGGAACGATTCAAGTCCGCACTTCAGATTATCAATTATACTTATGTTCATTCGGTTGATAATCAGATGCTTGTCGGGGAGGCTATAGGTGCTATGCTCGAGAAACTTGATCCGCATTCTCATTATTACTCGAAGGAGGAATATCTTCTCGAACAGTATTCTCTGAGTGATAAAAAAGTAGATATTGGAATCGAATTCATCCTTATTCAAGGTGAATACCGGGTGTGGCATATTGATACGTCCAAAATTTCGCATACCATTGGAGTTCAGATTGGAGACCGCCTTTTATCGATAAATGATGTTGGCTGTCAGCATTTCTCTTCGATGAATTCACTCCAAAACTTTCTAATCAATCATTCGGATAAACTCATTCATTTGCGATTGGAAAACAGCCAATCCAACGAACAAGTGAGTATTTCTTTGCATCCGGCTTATGTCGAACAGTATGGTATTCCTTATTTTTCTATTTTGCAAAGCGGTGTGGGATATGTCAAAATAGAACAGTTTAAAAAAAATACAGCAAAATATTTTCACAAAATATTACAAGACTTTAAAAAACAAAATGTCAATAGCTTGATTTTGGATTTGCGAAGCAATCAAGGTGGTTTTTTTCAAGCGGCGATTGACATCGCAGATGAATTTCTGGAAGAGAATCAAGTCATCGTTTTTACACAAGGAGAAAGTAAGCGGAAGGAAGTGTTTCGTAGTACCAAAAATGCTTTGTTCAAACGCGGAAAGTTGGTCATTATGGTTGATCACAACTCGGCTTCTGCAAGTGAAATCTTAGCCGGTGCTATTCAAGATCACGGGAGAGGGTTTATTGTCGGTGAACGTACCTACGGAAAGGCTCTGGTGCAACGGGACTATTTTCTTGAGGATAGCTCCGTCCTCCGGCTTTCGGTTGCCAAATATTACACTCCGGCAGGAAAATCTATTCAGCGTGATTATCAACAAGAGAAAATCGCTGAGACACCTACGGAGAGTCTGAAAGAGTCTTCTTCGCGAGGAGGAATCAAACCCGATAAAATCATCAAAAGGAAAAAATCAAAACTCCTGTCCGAAATTGTTGAACGTAGATTAAGTAAATTGTTTCTTCTTGATGAGTGGGACTTTGTCTGCAAATATATTGTCGTACCCCTAACACAATATGATCAGTTGCAACAATTTGCAGTTAGAAAAGAGATTTATAATTATTTCAATCATTATTTGACACAACAAAACGATTTTATCGGAGATAAAGAATTTTTGCAAAATCGAAATGAGATTTTGACGATGATGAAAAGGGATATCATTTCTATCTATTGCAACGGTGAACTAAGCAAGAGATACAATGTCGCGACGGATTCCCTGATTCAAACGGTTTTACAACTATTGGAAGATAATGCCGTGTTTGGAGAATTTGGCATCACTTATTGAATGAATATCTAAAACTCACATTCCATCCGAGTCCGCGTCCGTGTTTTGCAAATATGGAGTTGAGGTAATCCGTGCCCGCTTGCATTCTGATTTTTTTGTTTACCGGCATGACAATATGCATACCGATATTCCAGTTGCCAAATCCTCCGTATAAACTTTTTACGGAAATAAATGTTTCATTGCGCAATTGGTAACTACCCCAAAGTGAGAAAAGTATCCGGTTGTGAATGTGTGTAAAATATCGAAGTTTGCTACCGATAAATACCTTTTTTTCTAAAAAATACATCCCTGCCGTTGCCGAAAGACTTACGGGGGTCATCCTAATAAAAGAGCTGACATATTGCGAATGCATAATATCTTTGGTGAGGGGGTTGGTAGATGTAGTATCTTGCATACCATCGATATCAATATGCACACCTTCAAAGTGTATAGTCGTGTCTGTGCTAAGTATTTGTGGAGTCTTGGACCAAGACAGAAAGCCGATATTGCGAATATTGGCTTCGAGATAATACCGGTTTTGTATCTCTATCCCATATTGAATATCCGCTGAGATGCCTTTACCACTTGGGACAAAGATATTTGTCCAAGAGGTGTCGGATGCTTCATAGATTGCATGTGCCTCTATGTCAATAAATTCTCCGTCCGGTGCAGTGTAGAAATAGGAGTCGGTAATATCCAATTGGTGATAATTTTGCCCGATGCTGAATGCCCCGCTCCATTGAAAAAACGATCGGGTGGATGCACTCTTAAAATAGAGAACTTGTCCCAGTTTTATTTGTTCTATATAGAGCGCATAAGATTTGAGAAAAGGGATGTTGATGCTGTCTCCCCGATAGGCTTTATTTCCAAAAAAAACCAAATCCACCGCCTCATCATTATAGTAAAGTGAGGCAAGGCGTTGATGACTCAAGCCTATATAGTACGAACGATCTTCTTTCTCCTTATCTTTCAACAATAAGCTAAGCTCAAATTTGCGCTTTTGCCCGAGCAGGTTACTCGCTTGTTGATAGCTTCGTTCTCTCAGGAGTGTTTCCCGGTCTATATGTTCCGAATTGTGATACATCGAAGCGAAGCTATTGGTGAATGCAGTGTTGTTTGATTCTTCCTCGTAGTGTAATATGACTTGGTTTTTCTGTTCAAGACGAGGAAATAAGTCCGAAACAATCTGTGCATTCATCCAGCCCGAAATGCTAAAAAATATAAACAGTAGTAATGGTATTTTATTCATAAGTGTAAAAATTATTATAAACTATTGGTATTGATTTCATATTCCGTTTCGATATTCAAAATAATCTTTACTTGATCCCGGTAATGCAATTTGACATACGAATCTCCTGCCGACGAAAGCCTTGATTGATAGACAATATAGGCAGTTTTTTTCAATGATTCTACGAAGGTGTCATCCGGGATTATGCTTAATACCGACTTCTTGGATTCTATGGCAAAATATTTTTCATTGATGAGGGGGGCTTCTATTCGGAAGTTGTCCACCAGTGTGTCCAATGCAATATAATCCTCATTTAGAAAAATGATGTCGAAGTCGATTTCAAATGGAAAATGGTTGAGGATTACGAGATTGAGTACCGGATTGCGCAGACTGTCAATTTTTTCATATTGTTGCTCATCCATAGTAAAAACAATTGTGTCCGCTTGTAGAATGTCGTTTATCTTAAAGCCTTGTGTCACTTCCGCTCTGAAATGTAAGGCTATCTCATCTCCCTTGTAAAAGAAATTGTTGCGATGGATAGAATCACCACTGATATTGGATTGGATATCGGCACTAAAACTAAGATGGTCGGGAAGAATCCCGAAAAGATTCAGAATATTGGATTGGGAGAAATCCCAATAGGATGTGTCTTTGGTTATTTGATGTGTGAGCTGTTGCTCTTCTACGGCTCTGCCAAAATAGAAATTGGAATCCAAAACCGCTCCCGTGAGGCTCAGACTCTCATTGGTGGTCGAATTGTAAGCGGTAAAATCTTGAATATGAAATTTGCCGTCTATTCCATATTCGTTGATGGCACGGAGAGTTATTTGAGCCGAAGGAACTTCAAAATTCCCCGAAAAATTGTCAAATATTCCTATGTCAATACTTTGGTCTGTCATCTCCATCTCTTTTTGTCCGAAATATCCAAATCCGTATTCAAACACCATGTTTTCAAAGTATATATTTATCTCCAAGGTGTCGTCCAATGAATAAATGACAGGTCCGGGTTCGGTTTCCGACAGATAGGCACCTATCGTGCTTCGAATTGTGTTCACGGTATCTTGATACAATCCTCTTAGATCAAAGGTGTATCCATCAAGACTATAGGTGTTGTAGCTCCAGACATCTTTCACGATAGTATTCGAAAAAGTTAAAGGATTGCCATTGGCATCTTGTGATGAATTGAGTTCATAGCTCAATACGATGTCTCCTCCGGACTTGTTCAAGACATCAAAATGTACTTCTCCGCTTTTTACTTTTACGGTTTCGATTTTGATTCCGTCATCAAGTTCAAGATATTGATCAAAAGCAAAAGGAGGTACTAATATTTGTTCTCCCGGCTCGAAGGAGGTTGGCGTTAGAATAGGAAAAGGAATACTTCCCTTAAAAAGCTCATCCGGAAGACGTACCAAAGAGTCAAAATTGAAGCTGAAAATACTATCTTCAAATACAATTCCCAAACTTTGATCCGCATCCACGATTGTGGAGGAATCGCCAAGAAGTTGGTTCGCCTCAAATTTCACATTGAGAATAGGAATGATGACCTCTACATCCCAGCTCGGTTTGTTTGGTTTCTTCTTTTGGCAAGCTATGATGGCAGCCAGAAGAAAAAGGATGATTATTGTATTTTTCATATTTCTCTATATTGTCTGTGATTAAAATTTCCAACGGACTTGCATACGTACATCGGTTTTTTGATTGCCTTCTATCTCTGTCACACCACTTCCGATATGGTTTTTATTGAAATAGGTAGTATGTCCTATTTTACACCAAAGATGTATATGAGGCGTGATTTTGTAACGCAGGGATAAGTTGATTCGGCTCCCTCTATAGTAATGCCCCGGCACGGAAAATGCATACAATACATCGTGTTCGTAAGCATAAATCCGTTCATTATAAGAGTCAGTGTCAAACATCGCCAATCTAAAATTTAAACTCAAAGGAATATGTGAGGGAGTCCAACGTATATCTTGAAAGACCAAATACCCCGTACCATAATAGCCTTCTCCTTTGTGAAGGTCTAATAATTCGATCCGGTTGGCAAAAGACCAAGCCCTATTGATACTATAGCGGATGTGATACCGGAAGGATTGTTTCCGGACATCGATTTGACCGGATAGCATCTCGGGAGTAGTATTGCAGTTTGTTTGATTTAGTTTTGCTTTGTATCTAAAATACATAGTGATGTGGCGGTTGAAAGAATAGTTGAGTTGAATCCTGTAGTCATGTCCCCAAGAAGGAGCATCTGTACGATATTTGAGATAGGGGAAAGAGAAATTGTCGATGTATGCATTCATCGTCCAATTTTTGTGCAACAAGAGTTCAAAGCCTGCATAAATCGCTCTTTCATTGTTTGTCCCTGATTTTTCGGCAAATGGATTGGCATACAATCCTGCAAAGTAGTTGTGTGGGTAATCGCGATATAACAGACTGAAACTGACTCGTGGGTGAGGATGGGTCGTGAGACCGAGTATGGTCGCATATTCTTTGAATGAATAGCTGGCGGCTTCGCCGAAGATGATGGTGCGACCTGTCAGATACGAAAAATCAATGCCATAATGAGCAAAATCATTTTCAGCGGGAAATGTGGAGAGGTAATCCGCTTTGCGGGGTAGATATTGCCCGAGAATGCGGGTCTCCATTGCCGTAACTCCAATCTCCAATGTTTTGTGCCGAAAACGAATATGTCCCCCCGCCAGACGAATGTGGATACTGTGTTTGTCGATTAATTCTCCCAGTGTACGGTGCAATCCGGTACGTTGAAATGAAGTCACTGACGGTTCTTCTTCTATACTTTCGTCCATTTCATCCACATTTGCATCTATTTTCTTCTTGGAGTAGAACACGGCGATCTGAATATTATTGCTTAGTTGGAAATTGCCGGCTATCCCTCGCAGAAAATGATTCTCATCCGTAGATCTGTATGCTTTTATCCCGCCCGCAAAACGTTTGATATGTGTGGCATCCCAGGCTTTGCCGAAGGATGGACTTGTCCATAATACCAAGCCTTGCCCAAATTGCAGATGATAGTCCCCGATAGCCAATGTTTTCAGGTTTTTGATGTCTTTCAAATAGACATGAAAAGAATAATAATCAAAAACAGGACTTGCTTTACCATCGGTAAGTTTCTGAAGTGTATCCGAAAGAGAATGGGGAAAAAGCATCTCCCCTTTATCTTTTTCCAAAGTAAATCCATATTGGAAGTTTTGAAAATACTGCGAAGTAAATCGTAGATAGAGTTTATTGGCATCACCCAAGAAAATCCGGTTGGGGTGTTGCAAAACAAGACTGTCCACGATGTCTTGATAAGCAGCTTGGTGCTGAAGCGTGCGCCCATAACGCATAAACAAATCTTTTCGTCCGCCCAGCAATGCTTTTCGGAAGGAGAAATGAGACCGCTTTGACGAAGGCTCGATTTTGATAAAAGGAGAAATCCTACGTATAAATCCGGAAGTGAATCCATCTATCAGTTGAAGCTCATACAGGCTTACTATGTTTTCATATTTTTCACGATAGGTGATGAGGTTATATGCTTGCCGGTCGGAAATAAATGGAATCTCCCGCAGCTCCGCAAATGAGGCAGTGTTGAGGTTAATAGGATTTTCTATCAAAGCATACAATTGATCTGCCAGATGAGACAAGTCCGCTTCTCCGTCGCTCTCTTCGGTGACTTGTTCTATTACTTCCCCGATCATCCGTTCGACCTCCATATTTTGATCCTGTTGAGACCATAGAAGCACGCTATTGGCAAACAATATTATCAATGATAAAAGAAAGGTTTTCATCTACGGCTAATCTTTATTTTCTTGAAGTGTTTTCTTATTGAAGGTATAGACCATTGAGATAAACGGAGACCATCCCAAGGTCTGATGAATACCGGAAGCAAGGTCGAAAGTAATATTTTTTATATTGAAACCTATGCCAAAATAAAATTCCCCTTGATGTCCGTACGAATCAATGCCTGCAAGAATCGTTTGCGTGGCATAACCGGTACGGAATTTTACCAGAGAGCGATAATGATACTCGATTCCTCCATTTACCTGGGGTTTGTAATTCTGATTTTTGATAATGTCGATGGATGCTTTTATCTCCGGACTAAATGAGTACAATGCTCCTATTTTCAGTTCCATAGCTTTTATTTTCTTGTCACGAACATCCATCAATATTGACTTGGGGTTGAAAACGTGTGCGCCAAGCATAAAATTTTCGTTTAGCTTTGCCATAAAACCTATTTCAATGATAAGTTCTCCCCGATTGCCATAAATATCGGCGATGTGCGTTTGTAGATAATCCATCTTTATTCCTACGGATATTTTTTTGCCTAATTGTTTGGCATATGCAAGTCCGATTAGCTGTTCGTTCATTTTATCGTAGCCATAATGCAAATAGCTGATGCCAAAAACACCTGCTCGTGTGGGCAATGTGGCTGCTATTATTTTTTGAGATAATTGACGTACTCCGAAAATGCTTTGATAAGAAATACCAACGGAGGTATGATTATAGTATGCCATTCCGGCTTGATTGTTGCTATTGCACCAAAAATTGTCGAAGGCAGCCGAACTTTTTCCCATTCCGCTGTTGTCTCCTCCGGATAAATAGGTCTGCCCGGATAAGAAATAGCCCAAAAAGAGGAGTACTATCAGACTTCTATATTTCATATTTAAGTTTTTTTCAAAAGTACAATAATTATATGTATGAAATGAAATTGATTTAGAAGTTTCGCAAAAATTTATTGTCTATGTCTTAATATGCTGATATACAGCTTTGTAAAAAATGCAATACAGGGCTTTTGCTTTGCCAATATTGCATCCAATAGATTTGTTATTAAACACTGTTGGGGGAGGAGGGATACAAAAAATCAGACCCGTCGTGAGAATGTTCGCCTCTTTTTGGAATGGGCTTATCCGGAAGATTTGACGGGGGTTAATTTGTTTCATCGGTTTGAATATACAATCGTGTGCAGATAAGAAAAAAAACGGGAATGATTTTCTTCTCACTCGTTTTGTTATTAGGGTGTTAATCTTATCAGTCAAATAAAATATTTCCGGCTATTACAATAAACGGGATAAGAAAAATAGATTCTTTCACAAAAGAATAAATATGTACCTTTGCCGCAAAAAATGAGTAGATATGAGTGTGCAAAAAATAATTGTCGATAAAACCATTGAAGCGGTTTTCAAATTGTTTGGTGCTGAGGTTGATGCCGGTCAACTTCAGATCGAAAGGACCGGAGCTAATTTTAAGGGAGATTTTACCTTAGTGGTCTTTCCATTAGTGCGTTATGCCAAGCGAAGACCGGAAGAGACTGCCACTGTCATCGGTGATTATTTGCTCGATAATACGGATTTGATCGCCTCTTATGAAGTTGTGAAAGGATTTCTTAATTTGACTATTGAGGACACATTCTGGAAGCAATTTTTGTTTGATAATGCACTTAGCGAGGAATTCGGCTTATCCAAACCGGATACCGATGAAGCGCCTTTTGTTATTGAATATTCTTCGCCGAACACAAACAAACCTTTACATCTCGGACATATTCGCAACAATCTTCTGGGCTGGTCAGTGGCAGAAATATTAAAAGCCTCCGGCAAAAATGTTGTAAAAGTCAATCTGATCAATGACAGGGGAATTCATATCTGTAAATCAATGTTGGCATGGAAGCGCTGGGGAGAAGGGGAGACACCCGGGAGTGCTAAGATGAAGGGAGATCATTTGATCGGGAAATATTACGTGCGTTTTGACCAAGAATACAAAAAAGAAGT
>CAZLTF010000120.1:0-3113 GCA_964562195.1 uncultured Bacteroidales bacterium
CCCGTTTGAATATTGTAAGAGAACATATTCATTGTCCTTTCCCTGTCGGATAAAAAATAAATTTTATCACCATACCACATCGGGAAAATATCTTGTGATTTGTTGTTTGTGATATTTTTTGTTTCTTTGCTTTGAAAATCATAAATCCAAACATCATCCGCCATTCCGCCAGAATAATATTTCCAAGTTCTAAATTCACGCATTACGCGATTGTATGCCATTTTGGAATTATCTTTCGAAAATGAGCAAAACCCGCCTTCGGGCAAAGGCAATTCCTTTTCCATTCCGCCCTTGAGGTGAATAGAATACAGCTGCCCTTTGAAAGAGTTGAAGGAGTTTTTTCGCGAACGGAAAATGATATTCTCATTGTCTTTCCAAGTCAAAACGATATTATTGGGACCCATACGATCCGAAATATCATCCCTGTGCAATGTTGCCGTATAGGTCAGCCTGCGTGGAATACCGCCCTCAGACGGAATAACAAACACTTCGGTATTGCCATCGTATTGCCCGGTAAAAGCAATATGTTTGCCATCCGGCGAAAAACGTGCAAACATCTCATAACCTTCTCCGGAAGTTAGCTTGCGAGACAAACCTCCGTTTATATTTACAGTATATAAGTCTCCGGCATACGTAAACACCACCTGATCTCCGTGAACAGCCGGAAATCTTAGCAGGCGCGCCTCTTCTTGTGCATAATTTACAAAAGGTAAAATCATAAATAAAACAAATATTGAATAAAACTTTCTCATTATTGAATACTATTTAAATTTTTTGGCAAAGATAGTGCTATTAATCATTCGGTTGGCAATGAAATTGCACCTCAAAAATATTTTTCCCTTTCCTATGCAATGTGGTTCGGATAAGATTTAATTTATTTTATTCTCAATGATAGTGTTTTTGTTTCACAAAAGCCCCCTCATCATAAGCCATGCATTGTTTGCATGTTTTTTTTGCGCTACACCAATCCTGATGCCTATTCTGATATTGTCCGGCATATTGCATTTTGGTTTTTCACCCTGACATGGTGGCGGATCAAAAGTTTAACAAAAACTTTATTGGCGATGCATTATTATTATTTGTAATTTTGCCATTCTATAGTAATATACAAAAAGTAAAATACATGTCAAAGAAGATTTTAGATATCGTACCCGCAGGTGTTCTCTACGGAGAAGATGTAACGAAAGTGTTTGAGCATGCCAAAGAGAATGGTTTTGCGATTCCTGCGGTCAATGTAGTGAGCAGTGATTCTATCAATGCCGTATTGGAAGCTGCCAAGGCGGTTCATTCACCGGTTATTATTCAATTTTCCAACGGAGGAGCATCATTCTATGCCGGCAAAGGCTTGAGCAATGAGAATCACAAAGCCGCCATCGAAGGAGCACGCTCCGGAGCCAAGCATATCCATTGGTTGGCGCAAGCTTACGGAGTACCGGTGATTTTGCATACCGATCATGCCGCCCGCAAATTATTGCCTTGGATCGACGGATTGTTGGAGCTTGGCGAGAAGCATTTTGAAAAACACGGAAGACCTCTTTTCTCTTCTCATATGCTTGACCTTTCGGAAGAGCCTCTCGAAGAAAATATCGAAACTTCCAAGAAATATCTTGCCAGAATGGCAAAAATAGGTATGACACTGGAGATAGAATTGGGAATCACCGGTGGTGAAGAAGACGGTGTGGACAATAGCGATGTGGATGATTCCAAACTCTATACACAGCCCCAAGAGGTGGCTTATGCCTATGAAGAGTTGAGCAAAATCAGCGACCGCTTTACTATTGCTGCCGCCTTCGGCAATGTGCATGGTGTCTATAAACCGGGCAATGTGCATTTGCAACCTGTTATTTTAAAAAATTCTCAAGAATACATTCGTTCTCATTACAATCAGGATGCACAAAAGCCAATCAGTTTTGTATTTCATGGTGGCTCAGGTTCAAAGCCGGAAGAAATTCAAGAGGCAGTCTCCTATGGAGTCGTCAAAATGAACATTGATACGGATACGCAATGGGCTTTTTGGAATGGCGTAAGAGAATATGTTGCCGCCAATTATGATTATTTGCAAGGTCAAATCGGCAATCCGGAAGGCGACGACAAACCTAACAAAAAATATTATGATCCGCGAAAATGGCTCCGCGAAGGCGAACTTGCCATGGTTCGAAGATTGAAAGATGCATACGAAAACTTAAATTGCATAGATAGAAATTAAATATAAAATACTAATTAAAAAGAAATTATGATGAAAAAATTACTTTACACCTTTATTGTAGCTGCCTTTTTTTCCGCCGCAGCTATGGCTCAAACCACCATCCTTTCACAGGATTTTGAAAATGGGTTTGGCGAGTGGACTACTGTCTCCGTAATTGGAGATCAAGTATGGGAGCTGGATTCTATTCATGGAAATCCGGGTACTTGTGCTAAAATGTCAGGATATGCCGCTGGTGCATACGACAACGAAGATTGGTTGATATCGCCTGCTATCAATTTGAACAATTATGATGATGAAGTATTTACTTTTGAAACCGCTATGAACTATACCGGTCCGGACTTGGAGTTGTTTTATTCTACCGATTATGCCGGCGATCCTACTACGGCTACTTGGCAAAGTCTCTCTTTCACTGCCTCCACCGGAGGTTGGGAGTGGACTCCTTCCGGAAACATCGACCTCTCGACAATCAACGGTGAGAATGTATATATCGCCTTCAAATTTACTTCTACTACCAGTGGTTCGGCTACTTGGGAAGTGGACAACCTCCTATTGGTAAGCGGTAATACTCCTCCTCCATCGGGAGATGTTATTTTTGAAAATGATTTTGAAGATGGTTTCCTCGATTGGACAAGCGTGAGCGTCACCGGTGATCAAGTATGGGAACTGGATTCTCAACATGGAAATCCGGGTACTTGTGCGAAAATGTCCGGATATGACGGCGGCGCATACGACAACGAAGATTGGTTGATCTCTCCTGCCTTCAACGCAGACGATTATGAAAATGAAGTATTTACTTTTGAAACCGCTATGAACTATACCGGTCCCGACTTGGAGTTGTTTTATTCTACCGACTACGCCGGCGATCCTACTACGGCTACTTGGGAAAGTCTTTCTTTCACTGCCTCTA
>CAZLTF010000121.1:0-7564 GCA_964562195.1 uncultured Bacteroidales bacterium
GATGATTTACGGATAGAAGCCACATCTTCACCAATCCGGCATAATGTATCACCCAAAAGTCAAATGATACAAAAAAAGTCTTTTCTCCGGTATTGAAACGAAAAACTACTTCCTTCAAGAAATTAAGACTATATGTTAAGCGATTTTTCAAAAACTATTTTTTTGCAAAGGTAGTTTTTTTTGTTGAAATGATTATTATTTGGTTGAAATGTTGCACCTTTGCAAAAAAATATACTTTTTATGATTTTTGCTGCCATTGACATAGGATCCAATGCAAGTCGATTGTTGGTTGCCAATGTTTTTCGAAAAAACAAAAAAATTATTGTTGACAAAAGCACCATCGTGCGTGTTCCTACGCGTCTTGGAAAAGATGTTTACTCCAAGCACAAAATAGGTGAAAAAAGAATCAAGATGTTGATGAAAACATTGGAAGCGTTCAAATTGATAACAGAAGTATATAAGCCGGTAGCCGTTGATATTTGCGCTACGGCTGCTATGCGGGAGGCAAGCAATGGCGATGAGATTCTCAAGCTTGTACGCAAAAAGACCGGTTTGAAAATCCGTATTATCAATGGAAAAGAAGAGGCGGATATCATCAGGCATACCAATAGAATGGAGACGATCACAAGCAATCTTCCTTATCTTTTTGTGGATGTTGGCGGAGGGAGTACCGACATTTCTCTGTTGATAGATGACGAATTGATAGAAGCCAAATCATTCAAGATAGGTACGCTGCGGCTGCTTGCAAATATGGTAGAGAAAAATGAATGGGACAAACTTGACCAATGGCTGTCTCATTACAAAGCCAAATATAATAATTTTACGGTCATCGCATCCGGTGGCAACATCAATAAGATAAACAAACTCTTTGGAGATCCTGTCAATTATGTATTGACGTATGAGAATATCCGGTATGCATATACCTATCTTGCAGGTTTTACATTGGAAGAACGAATGGAAAAATTGGGTTTGCGTCCCGATCGGGCTGACGTGATCATCCCCGCTGCTGAAATTTTTATTCATATTTTTGAAATATTGCAACAAGCATTCATCTATGTTCCCAAAATTGGTCTTGCGGATGGTCTGGTGTATATGCTTTACGAAAAGTATCACTAATATCCTAATTGTACCATCCGGAAGCGGCTTTGATACAAGTCACTCCACTTGATATAGAGCGAAGTTAAATGTATTTGTAATGGGATTGTTTTGAAAAAAAAAAGACCGCCTCTCAACGGAGACGGTCTCTGTAGCCCGTAGGGGAATCGAACCCCTCCTACCAGGATGAAAACCTGGCGACCTAGCCGATAATCGAACGGGCCTTTTCTGCTTCAAACAGGCGGCAAAATTAGTAATAATTTTAATATAACAAATATTTTAATATTTTTTTTCCATAATTTTTTTTCTTTACTTTTGTATGAAAATTAACGGATGATAACTTATGGAATTTACGCCTGTATATGATTCTAAAAAATTGCGAGATTTAGCATCTAAGCAACAAAAAGAGGGAAAAAAACTATTTCAAAAACTCCGCAAGACCAGACCCAAAGACTTGGATAGTTTTGTGAGCAATGTACACGAAAAAGTATTCCAAAAGGTGGACTGTCTGGAGTGTGCCAATTGTTGCAGAGGATTGGGACCAAGAGTCTCAGAGATGGATATTAGGCGTTTGTCCAAATTTTTGAAAATAAAAACAACCGAATTTATCGATACATATCTTCGTATAGATGAGGACAATGATTATGTTTTCAAAGATATGCCTTGTCCTTTTTTGATGAAAAACAATCATTGTTTTGTTTATGAATATCGTCCCAAGGCTTGCCGTGATTATCCGCATACAGACAGGAAAAAATATTTTCAAATATTGCATTTGGGGCTTCGCAATGCAGAAACTTGTCCGGCGGTTTTGCAAATAAATCAAGAGATTATAAATCATTATAAATAAGCATTTTATATGGCTATACACAATGAATTGGGAGAAAAAGGAGAACAGTTGGCAATCGAATATTTAAAAGAAAAAGGCTTTGAAATATTGGATATCAACTGGAGATATGAGCACTTGGAAATAGACATTGTTGCACAAAAAGAAAAGATTGTGGTTTTTGCGGAAGTCAAAACCCGATCAAGTGAAAAATGGGGCAAACCTGAAGAATCCGTACATTATAAGAAACGAAAACGACTGGTCAAAGCCGCAGAATATTATCTTATTCAAAAAGATTTGATGACAGAGATGAGATTTGATATCATTGCTGTGGTACTTTCACCAAGCTATCATAAAATCAAACATATCGAAGAAGCATTTATCCCGGGAATAGATGTGTAAAAAATTAATATTAAATTAACTTTACGTATGAAAATAGGATGTAATATTGCCGCATAATATATTTGAAGAAAACAGTATGGAAACATTAATTTTTATTGTAGTTATCAGTTTATTGATGTTAGCTGTCGTGGACATCATCGTAGGTGTCAGCAATGACGCAATTAATTTTTTGAATGCTTCACTCGGCTCCAAAGCATTTAACTTCAAGACAATTATGATTATTGCCAGCGCCGGTATTTTTGTGGGAGCTGTGTTTTCAAGTGGAATGATGGAAGTTGCCCGCAAGGGGATTTTTCATCCGCAGATGTTCTCCTTTTATGATATTTTGGTTATTTTCGTGGCGGTTTTGATAGGCGACATTTTACTTTTAAACATATTCAACAGTATGGGAATGCCGACCTCAACGACCGTTTCTATTGTCTTTAACCTTCTCGGTGCTGCTGTCGCCATTGGGTTTGCGAATGTGATCGGCGACGACAAACCGATAGCTGATTTGGCATTATATATCAATTCTTCTAAGGCATTGACCATTATTTTTGGAATCTTACTCTCGGTCGTAGTAGCGTTTACCGTTGGGGCTATAGCCCAATATTTTTCCCGTTTGGTATTTACATTTCGCTATGATGTAAAAACAAGAGCGGTGTCAACTGCCATTTTTGCTGGAATTTCGATTGCTGCAATTACTTATTTTATTGTTTTGAAAGGACTCAAAGGGACAGATTTTTATGGAGATATCAAAGTGATATTAAAAAACTATACCCTCCTTATCATCGGTGGCAGTTTTTTGTTTTGGACTTTAATCTCTTATGTTACGGTTAAATTTTTCAATGCCAACATCTTGAAATTTATCATTCTTTTAGGAACTTTTTCTTTGGCTTTAGCCTTTGCAGGCAATGACTTGGTAAATTTTATCGGGGTACCTATTGCCGCCTTCAATTCGTGGCAATTTTGGATAGATGCCGGTGCCGGTGACCCGCATATATTTATGATGGCTGATCTCGGCAAAAAAGTACCTACTCCTCTTCTTTTTCTATTAGCATCGGGAGCGATAATGATCGCTACACTTTGGCTTTCCAAGAAAGCAAAAAATGTTGCCAAAACCACACTGGATCTTACCGCTCAAGGTGACAAAGAAGAGAAATTTTCATCCAATCTTTTGTCCAGAGCTATGGTCAGAGGTGCTTTAAAAGTGAATCACTCACTACAAGCGATGATTCCCTCTTCTACTCGCCAGTGGATGGATTCGCGTTTTCAGATACCTGCCATCGAAAAATCCAATGCCGAAGCAGCAGAGTTTGACCTCATCAGGGCTTCCGTCAATTTGTTGATAGCTGCGATTTTGATTTCCATCGGAACTTCGTTCAAATTGCCACTATCCACTACCTATATTACATTTATGGTAGCAATGGGAGCTTCATTGTCAGACCGTGCTTGGGGACGGGAGTCCGCAGTATATCGTATCGCCGGTGTGATGAATGTGATTGCCGGTTGGTTTCTGACCGCTCTGAGTGCCTTCATTATTGCTTTTACGATTGCTATGATTATCTACAACACCGGATTTGTCATTGCCCTCGTTATGGAAGTAGGAGTATTGTATCTTATGTATCGAAACCGTACCGGAAAGAAGCTTGACCCGGATGAAATGGAAGACGAAATGGAGGTGACAAAAGCCAATCAAGTGAAAGAAATTAATGAAATTGAACTTATACAAAAATCATCCAAACAAATTCACAAAGTACTTCAACGCACCAACAATTATCTCAAACAAGCTCTCGAAGGAGCCGGAAAAACAGATGTCCGATTTGGAAAACCTCTTATGAAAGATGTCGAAAAACTCAATGCTTATACCAAAAAACGTAAAGATAGAGCCAATAAAGTATTACTCAAATTGACTCCGGATGCTGTCGAGGCAGGACCCTTCTATGTCCAGATGCTGGATACACAACGTGAAATATCATTGGCGGTATTGTATGCTATAAAACCTATCGTAGAACACATCACCAATAGCCATACACCTCTGATCCAAGAACAAATTGATGAACTGACACAATTGCATTCGTGTATCATTAAATTTAGCGATGATGTATTGAAAGCTATTGACACCAACGATTTCTCTTCCCGTGACGAACTCAACGAAAGAATGGAGAAAATCATAAAACAAATCGATGATGCACGCCGCAACCAAGTAAAACGTGTCAAAGAAGATATCGTGGGTGTGAGAAACAGTATGTTGTATTTCAATATTTTACAAGAAATGAAAAATATTAATCTCTATACTATGAGCCTATTTAAATCCTATCGTGATTTTATGGAAATCGTAGAAGATTGATACATTGTGTTAAACTATTGAAAATGAGAAATACTCCTGTCATACACTCTCTTTTTTGCAATGTAAATGCAATAAACCCTACATACAGAAAGATAATATGAAAAAAATATGGACATTGGGAGTTTTGCTCCTCATCTTCTCCTTGGGACTCCAATCTCAAGATAAAGAAAAACCAAAACAAAGAGGAATCATCAAAATTTTTGCCAACTATCATACTACTTTTGGTAAAGATGATAATGTTATGGAAATAAAAAGAGCCTATCTCGGTTATAAGGCGAAATTGTCCAAATACTATTCCGCTAAAATTATTTTGGATGTCGAGGCTGAGGGTAGATATATCGCTTATCTGAAAAATGCTTCTTTGAAATACAAAAAAAATAAATGGACGGTCCATGCCGGAATGATTGCTACCAAACAATTTAAAGTTCAAGAAAAATTCTGGGCTTACCGTTATATTCAAAAATCATTTCAAGATCAGTACAAATACAATTCCAGTGCCGATCTCGGATTGAGTGTGCAATATGCCGTTTTGAAAAATCTAAGTATTGATTTTATTATACAAAATGGAGGAGGATATAAAGATATCAAGCCTACCGGAAATTTTCGCAAAGGCATCGGTGCAAGAGCAAAATTGTCATTATTCGACCTGTATTTTTACTATGACATAAATACCAAACAGCATATCAACAAGCAAAGCCTTGCTAGTATGTTGGGTGTAAATATCACTCCGGCGATTCGCTTTGCCGCAGAATACAACGTGCAATGGAATCACAAATTTAAAAAAGATCATCATTTGTACGGATATTCCCTATATACCACCTATAAATTCAATTCCAAATGGGAGATTTTTGCACGTTATGACAATCTGGCTTCCAATACGCTAAGCGGCGACAAAAGGCCATGGAATATTAGCAATAAAGAAAAATTAGCAATCTCGGGAATTCAATATCATCCCGTTAAAGGTGTAAAAATATCAGCCAATTTCAGAAGAAATTTCGCCAAACAAAGCACCTCACAAAACATCAATTCCCTCTTCCTTAATCTGGAATATAAATGGTAACAAATGGAGAATAGGTATCAACAAGGCATTAGTCTATTGCAATTAAGCCTTTTTTCGAACATAAGTAGGGTCTGCTGTGAAATGAAAACATCCTCTTTGAGAATAAAATAAATGCAAGACTTTTTGGAGAAAGCTCTGATTTCTCTTGTACTCTATTATTGATGTATCTACGTAACTCATTCTTTTTCATATGATTGAGAATTTTTTAGCAGACCCTAAGTATTTCATTATTCCCCCTTTATCGCAACAATCCCCGGCAAAGCTTTTCCTTCCATATATTCGAGCATTGCGCCTCCTCCGGTAGAGACGTACGAGACGGCTTCTTTCATATCATATTTTTCGAGTGCAGCCACCGAATCTCCACCGCCAACGAGAGAGTAACTGCCATTTTTTGTGGCTTGTGCTACTGCTTCTGCAATAGCTTTGGTTCCTTTGGCAAAAGCATCCATTTCAAATACACCTACCGGTCCGTTCCACAAGATAGTCTTGGATTCCAATATTACTTTGCTAAAATCATGGATACTTTGTGTGCCAACATCCAATCCCATCCATCCATCCGGAATCATATCTATTTTCACTTCATTCGTGTTTGCATCTGCGGCAAATTGATCGGCAATTACGGCATCCGTTGGCAACCATAGTTTTACACCCGATTTTTGGGCTTTCTCTATGGCTTTCAATGCCATTTGCTGCAAATCATCTTCTACAAGCGAGTCTCCAATCTTTCCGCCCAGGGCACGGATAAATGTGAAAGTCATACCGCCACCGATGATCAAATGATCCACTTTGTCCAGAATATTGTTTATTACTTCTATCTTTCCCGATACTTTGGCTCCGCCCAAAATAGCTGTGAAGGGTCTCTCGGCAGCATGTAAGACTTTCTCAAGACTCTCGATTTCACCCGTCATAATGTATCCAAACATCTTATCTTCCGGAAAATAATCCGCAATGACCGCAGTAGAAGCATGCGCACGGTGGGCTGTGCCGAAAGCATCGTTGATATACACATCTGCCAGATCAGCCAATTTTTTGGCAAAAGCTTGGTCTCCCTTTTTTTCCTCACTATGAAAACGCAAATTTTCCAACAATAATACTTCGCCCGGATGAAGATTTCGAGCCAAATCCATCGCCTCCATACCTACACAATCTTTGGCAAAAGAGATGTTTATATTCAAAACTTTCCGGAGATAAGGAAGAAGATGTTTTAATGAGAATTTCTCTTCTACTCCTTTCGGACGACCCAGATGAGACATCAAAATAACCGCTCCACCCTCCATCAAAACTTTTTGGATTGTAGGAATTGCGGCGTCAATACGAGTCGTGTCGCGGATCGAAAAATCTGCATTGAACGGTACGTTGAAATCGACGCGAATAATCGCTTTTTTATTTTGAAAATCGTATGCGTCTATGTTTTTCATATTTGATAAATTTATAATGAATTATTTTTGCAAATGTAAAAAAAGAATTGCTACGTACATCATTTTAAAATGTAAAATTTCGTTTCTGTTTGCTACCAATAAAATCCGGATTTTTGTTCTATCACGGGTCTGCTGAAAATCACACTCTCTTTCCTCGCAAATATACCTGCTCTATTTTATTGCTTGCAAAATTGTAAGGGATGGATGCGTAGGAGTTTACCGGTTTTGTCACGATTAGATTGGCTAATTTTCCTTTTGTGACGGACCCCAATTTTTTTTCTAATCCCATTGCAAATGCACCGTTAAGTGTAGCGGCATTGATGGCTTCTTCGGGAGTCATTTTCATTTTGATACAGGCGGTAGCTATTACGAAATTCATATTACCCGAAGGGGTCGAACCCGGATTATAATCCGAAGCTAAAGCAAGAGGCAAACCG
>CAZLTF010000122.1:0-9420 GCA_964562195.1 uncultured Bacteroidales bacterium
AAATATGCAAATAAGTGATAAAACATTCTTCTCTCTTTCTTTAATTCTTATTCAATAAATCAGCTATTATTTTTTTATCGTCAAAAGGATGTTTTACCCCTTTGATCTCTTGATATTTCTCGTGTCCTTTGCCGGCAATCAGAATAATATCTCCGGATTTTGCCGACATTGTTGCCGTTTTGATAGCCATTTCACGTGAAGTGATATTTAGGACTTTATGCTCTATTTCGGCATTTATTCCTTGCATCATATCCTGAATTATTTGCTCCGGTGCTTCGCTTCGCGGATTGTCGGAAGTCAGTATTAATAAGTCGGCGTATGAGGCTGCTGCTTTTGCCATTTTGGGACGTTTTGTCTTGTCGCGATCGCCGCCGGCACCTACGACTACGATGAGTTGTTCTTGGTGTGTACGGATTTGGCTGATCGTCTTCAAGACATTCTCCAACGCGTCCGGAGTATGAGCATAATCGACGATTGCCGTGATGTTGTCTGCGGACTTGATAATCTCAAAACGTCCTTCTGCCGGGTCCAACAGGCTCATCGCTTGCAAGACTTCTTGTTCTTCTTCGCCCAAGAGTACGGCTGCGCCGAAAATTGCTAAAAGGTTATAGGCATTGAAAGTTCCTGTGAGTTTGGCATAAAATTCTTTCTGTTGAAGACGCATATAGAGACCTTCAAAGCTGTTTTCGATAATCGTTGCCTTAAAATCAGCTGGCTTCTTCAATGCATAAGTATGTTTTGCCGCCTGTGTATTTTGCAACATAATCGCACCGTTGCGATCATCGATATTGCTCAGTGCAAATGCCTTTTTGTCCAAATCATCAAAAAATTTCTTCTTCGCCGAAATATAATTTTCAAAAGTTTTGTGATAATCCAGATGGTCGTGTGTGATATTGGTAAATATACCTCCGGTAAAATGTAGTCCTGCAATGCGATGTTGATCTATGGCATGCGAACTTACTTCCATAAATGCATATTCGACACCTTCGTCAAGCATTTCCCTCAATAGTCTGTTAAGTTGTATTGGGTCCGGAGTCGTATGCGTGGAAGGGATAATCTTGATGCCGATTTTGTTTTCTATGGTAGAAAGCAAACCACAAGCGTATCCCAGAGAAGTGAAAAGCTGAAAGAGCAAGCTGGCAATGGTCGTTTTGCCGTTGGTGCCGGTCACACCGACCAATTTGAGTTGATGTGAGGGATGCTCATAATAGTTGCTCGCCATTATTCCAAGTGCGAAGGCAGAATCTTCGACTTGAATATATGCTACATTTGGGAACGTCTTGATAGGTATTTTCTCACAAACAATGGTATTTGCTCCCATTTGTATTGCTTTTTCGATGAAATCGTGACCATCTGCCTGCGTGCCGCAAACTGCGATAAATATATCGTTGGCTTTAACTTTTCTGGAGTCAAAAGCAAGTCCCGCACAAGTCGGGGGAACATTCCCGGTGGTGCTCCGAACTTTCAAACCTTTCAATATATATTGCAATTCTCTCATTTACAATTATCTTAATGTCAATTCAATACGTTGATTTTTCGTTAATTTGCTTCCGGCAGCGATTGATTGTTCACTCACGTGCCCCTTGCCATACAATTGGACTTGCATGCCCAGATTTTTTAAAATATATACGGCATCTCTTGCCCCCATACCTTTTACATTGGGTACGGTATTGGTGCTGATTTTTCTTCCGGATAGCAGGGCTTTCTCTTTGCGGGGAAGTACGACCGTCCATTCACCATTTTGGGAAGAGGTGTCTATGGGATAACCGGAAAAATCCAATACATTTTTTACTTCCGAGAAGTCTCCGACAAAATAGAGAGGTGCTTTGGCTGTTTTTTTTGCCGGTCTTCCTTTTTTGTTTAGAGAAGGTTGCATCGCATATACTTTCAAGGCGATATCTTCAAATACAGGTACGGCAATCTCACTGGCATAGTAGCCTTTGCGTGGTTTGTTGACAACAACGATGCACGAATATTCGGGTTCGTCCGCTGGAAAATATCCAACGAAAGAAGCATTGTAATTTTGATGGTCATAATTGCCTCCGGCAGCAATCTGAGCCGTGCCGGTTTTTCCGGCTGCTTTGAACGGTGCATTTTTCAGACGGCTGGCAGTACCTCTCAATACGACTCCTTCCAATAGGCTCTTGGCTTTCGCTATCGTTTTTTGCGAACAAAAATCGTCTGTGATAATTTCCGGTTCAAATTGGCGGATTGTTGTTCCCGCTTCTTCTATGGATTCTACAAACAATGGTTTTACTTTTTTGCCATTATTGGCAATAGCGTTGTAAAAAGCCAAAATTTGCAATGGCGAAATACGCAACTCGTAGCCGATGGAGATAAACGGAAGTGAGACTGCAGACCATGTTTTGTCTTGTGTGTTTTTTATGTAAGGTTGTGCTTCTCCGATTAAGTCCAATCCCAATTTTTGATTTAGTCCGAAATGGTATAAATAATCAATATATTTGCTTGCTTTTCCTTTGAAATACTTGCTGATGAGCATGGAGGTTCCTACATTGGAAGAATGTTCAAGGACTTCGCGAATGCTGATTTTGCCATTGCGAAGGAGGTGGTCATCGTGAATTGTTTTATCATAATATTTGACTCTTCGTGTGACTTTGATTGTGTCATCCAGATTGATGTCCGCCTCTTCGAGCATGGCCATAAACGAAGCTAATTTGAAAGTAGAACCAGGTTCAATGCCTGTCCCGATAGCATGATTGTAAGATTCATAATATACTGTGTCATTGTTTTTTGTAATGTGACGTTCCAGATTGGCGATTGCTTTGATATAACCCGTCTGAACTTCCATCAAAACTGCACAACCCCAGTTGGCATCAAACTTTTTGAGATACTGGTTTAATGAATTTTCGGCAACATCCTGCAATTCTACGTCGATTCCCGTGATAATATCTTTGCCGTTGATAGGCTCTATGTCGTTGTCATCATACATAGGTTTCCAACTGCCACTGGCGAGTCTTTGCATCATCTTTTTCCCTTCAACTCCTTTCAATATACTATCATAGGCATATTCGATTCCTACGCCTTTGTGGTCTTCGTTGATGTATCCGATGGTCCTTTCGGCGAGAAGGCTATATGGTTTTTTTCTTCTCGAGAATCGTTCGACGATAAGTCCACCTCTAAATCTTCCGTATTTTAAAATAGGAAATGTTTTGAGCTTCTTAAGTTGGGGATAGGTGATTTTACGTTTTAGACGATAGTAGCCTCTTTTCTTTTTCCGTTGTTTGATAAGCAAGTTTTTGTATTGCTGTGCAGTCTTGTCTTCAAACAGATTGGAAAGCTCTTTTGCCAATGCACCTACATTGTTGTTGAAGAGGCTGTCACTCGGAATGCTAAAGTCCATTGAGACATCAAATACCGGAATGGAAATAGCCAAAAACTTTTTGTCTTCCGAAAAGATAGTGCCTCGCAGCGGCGAAATAGTCATCAATTTGTAATTCTGTTTTTTTGCTTTTTGTAGCAGACTTTCTTTCTCAACCGTCTGAATATGAATTGCTTTGCCCAAAATTGCACCTCCAAGAAGGAGCGAGATGAAATACACGAGTATAGCCCTCATGAAAATCGTATCCCTGCTATTTTGCTCTTTTCTACTCATCGGTATGCTGCTTCACTAATTTGCGGGGTGGCACTTTGGATGCCTTTATCCCTTCTTCTTTCAATTCTTTTATCAAACTCGATTGTCTGCTGAAATTCATCCGTTTTGATTTCATTTCAACATATTCATATTGCAACTTTTTGATTCTTTGCTGCATTTGTTGAATCTCTCTGCTTTTCTTCTCAATGCGATATGAATTGTATATATACACGATGCCGACCAAAAGAGCGATCACCAACCATTTGAGAACTCTTCTCTCCCCAAACTTGATAAAAACTTCACCCCCAAACAGATGTCTCAACCCTCTGAGAAAAGTGTTGGACTTCTCCTTCGGTGCAACTTCTTGCTCTTCTTCTTCGATGTATTTTTTTTCCTCTTCTTGCATTGTGCAGTTTACTCCTCAACTATATTTTTTCTGCAATTCTTAATTTTGCGCTTCTCGCACGATTGTTCACGGCTATCTCCTCTTTATCCGGAATGATGGGTTTGCGTGTGATCACTTTGAAACTGACTTGCGGATTGCCAAAAAAATCTTTCTCAATCTTGCCTTCAAAGTTGTCCGACTTGATAAAATATTTTACCAATCTGTCTTCGAGAGAATGATAAGATATTACGACCAATCTGCCATGCGGATTGAGCACTGTGCGGGCTTGAGTAAGCATTTCTTTTAATGCACCCAGTTCATCATTGACTTCAATACGAATGGCTTGCAACACTTTCGCAAAGAATTGATTCTCTTTGAATTTGGGAGCAATATGCCGAATGCTATCCAGAAGTTCCGCCACATTCTGAAATTCCTCATCTCATCTTCTATTGCAAATTATTTTTGCTATTTGACGTGACTTTTTTAGCTCGCCATAAAGAAAGAAAACATTAGCCAAATCATTTTCTTCATAGGTGTTGATGATTTGTGCGGCGGTTTTTACCGAATTTTGGTTCATCCGCATATCCAAGGGACCATCAAAGCGTGTCGAAAACCCACGTTCGCCGGTATCAAATTGATGGGAAGAAACACCCAAATCTGCCAATATTCCATCAACCTTATGTATGCCGTGAAATCTTAAAAAATTTTGTAAGAACTTAAAATTTTGATTAATGAGCAAAAACCGCTCATCTTCGATCGCATTTTTCAAAGCATCATCATCTTGATCAAATGCAATCAGACGACCTTTATCACTCAAGCGGCGAAGTATCTCCCTTGCGTGTCCGCCACCTCCGAATGTGACATCTACGTAAATACCATCTTCCCTGATATTCAATCCTTCCAAACACGCTTCTATCAATACCGGGTTATGATACATTTGGTCATCTTTTGTGCAACTTACTCTTGATCCGGATCGATGTTTTGCATCACATCCTCTGCCAATTCCTGATACTCTTCATTGCTCATACTCCGGATCATCTCTTCATAGGTCTTTTTATCCCATATCTCCAAGCGGTCAATCAAGGGTGCCAATACAACCTCCTTGCTTAATCCTGCTACTTCCATCAACTCTTTGGGGATTAATACCCGATCATTGGCATCCGGATTTGCTTGTTTGACTCCGGTCAAAAAACTTCGCATAAATCGAACATTTTTTGCTTTGTAGCGGTTGAGCTTGTTGATTTTTGCCAATTCTTGATTCCAGACCGAAGAAGGATAAAATTCCAAACATTTTCCAAAAGTACTTCGCTTGATGATAAACCCGTCATTCCATACGTCTGCCAACTCGGTTTTGAGACCGGTTGGAAGCTTGATGCGACCTTTCGCATCCGCTTTGCATTCGTACTGATAGGATAAATTTATCATCTTCAAAAATTATTTTGTAAAATTATACATAAATTCCCACATTTTGACAAAAAACTACTCTAAAAGTCCACAAAATCCCACTTTGCATTTTTTGGCAGATGTAAGGCGCTGAATATTAGTCGGATATATTGGAGTGATTTTTATCAACAGTTTATAAACATCTTATTGACAATACTTTAAAGAAAATTATCTAATTGTCTGAATATGTGTATATTGAACCATAAGTAAAATGTTCAAAACCTTATTTTCAAACGGTGGGAAAAAATGGGTGATATTTTTCAAAATCGGAGGAGATGCCCGAAAAATTACTCCATTTTCAAATCATATTACGAAAAAAATGATCAGTTTTTCTTGTAATTCACATCTGTCATACCAAGAGATACAAGTATTGTCACAAACGACCGGACAGGGATAAATTGAAAGAAGTCAGGACAAAATGTTTTCGCTGTGAATAGCATCAAATAGTCTAATGCGAATAGACTCCTCCTTATCTATGGAACATTGCTACATGTCAATAATCATAGGTGAGAGATATTGTGTTTTGCCCCAAACAGCAATACATCTATGGCATTCGGTTTATCATCAATAGCGATTAGCTGATGACGGAAGCAATAAGACTCCGCTTTCCGCCAAAATTTCGAAACTCACAAAGGTAAATTCCCTGCCAAGTACCCAATTGTAATCTGTGATTGACAATAGGGATACTTACCGAATTACCTATAATCGAAGCTTTCAGATGTGCCGGCATATCATCGGCTCCTTCAAATATATGTGTGTAGAGGGGATGATTTTCAGGAACCAGTTTATTGATAAAATTTTCAAAATCTACTCTTACGCTTGGATCTGCATTCTCGTTGATGGTCAGGCCTGCCGATGTATGTTGAATAAATAGATGCAAAACCCCTGCTTTGGGCAGTTTTTCTATCCGTGATAAAACCTTAGAGGTGATGAGATGAAATCCCCGATCATATTCAGGTAAATAAAATTGAGTAGTCACTACCATAAGTATCAATATTTTGAGCAAAGGTACAAAAAAAAGTCCCAAAATGAGAAAATAATCAACATATTTAGAGCTATTTTAATTTAAGATTTATTAATTTTGCGTGTTCTTTTATTTGTTCTCTTATGTATTTCAGGTTTAGCATTCTGTTGTTTGTATTTTTATTATTTCCCACCTTCGGGATTGGACAAGTAAAAAGAGAGCCTCTCAAAATATCCGGAGGTTTGTCTGCTACTACTATATTTTATTCTTCTACCGGTATCACCGCCCGCAGGAATCCGTTTTCTTATACTCTCGCAGGAAATGTAAATATCCGTATTTATGGATATAGTATCCCGCTTTCCTTTGTTGTTAGTGAAAAAAACTCTCAATTTCGCCAACCTTTCAATCAATTTGGACTCAGTCCGAAATACAGATGGGCAACCCTTCATCTGGGCTACCGGAATATTCGTTTTTCACCATACGTGCTCAATGGGCACACGATTTACGGGGCAGGCGTGGAATTAAATCCCGGCAAACTTCGGTTTGGTGTTATGTATGGACGTTTCAAACGTAAAATAAATATAGCACGCAAAGTCGATCAGCCTTTGATAGACAGTCTCAATACTTTTTCCCGCAAGGGATATAGTGTGAAATTGGGAGTGGGTAGTCAAAATACTTATGTGGATTTTGTATTCCTTAAGGTCGTCGATGACACCCTGTCTCTCTTATCCAAAGACTGGGTAAAAGCTACGAATCCGCAAGCAAATGTTGCCTTCGGTATTAGTTCAAAGATTAGATTCTCTTCAAAACTAAGCTTTAATGCAGATGCCGGATATAGTCTTTTTACGAAAAATATTTTTGCTACAAAAATAGATGACAAGGATGTTCAATTGGTAAATAAATATTTCGTTCCCGTCAATCTTTCTTCTCAGCATTATGGCGCTTATGAAGCCGGGATTACGTATCAGCCTTCGAATCAATTTGCCGCCACGATAGGCTATAAACATATTGATCCGGGTTACCAAACTATGGGGGTTTACTATATGCAAAATGACATCTCGAATTTTACCCTGAAAACAAAAAGTAATTTTTGGCAATCCAAAATCCAAATCAACACTACCATCGGAATAGAAAGCAACAACCTAAGGCATCTAAGGGAGACAACTACCAAACGATGGATCGGTTCGGCAGATCTCAATTTCGCACCGAATAAGAATTTTGGTCTTGCTGCCAATTATTCTAACTATAGCATCAATCAGACGGGTGATGAGGTGCAGATTGCCGATTCTATTAAACTATATCAGACCAATAGTCAAATAATGATTAATCCCCGGTATATGATCTTTGGTAAAAATGCCAATCACGTCTTTATATTGGTGTATAACAACAGCCAACTAAATGATAAAAATCCAATAACGAATGAATTTAGTGGTTTTACATTAAATAATTATATGTTTAATTATAATCTCAATTTGACAAAATCCGGTTTAGGACTTTCGTTGGGATATAATTATGCTATTGTGAAAATGAAACAAATGGATAATGTCAATACATCTCTTACAATAGGTGTGGGGAAGGGTTTTTTTAAGAATAAGTTACGTTTACGATTTAGTCAGTTATTTAGCTCCGGCGGACAGGAGAATGCTAAACAATTTCTGCTGCGTCCTTCTCTCTCCGGAACATATAAATTGGCTAAACATCACAATATCCGGTTCAAATTATATTTGAAAAACGGCAGTAGTTCTACGAAGTCATTTACGGAGACCAGTGGAGATTTTACCTATTCGTTTAATTTTTGAAAGTGATGATAAAAAATAGTACATAGTGTCCGGAGAGTCAAGATGTTTGGGGGTGAAAGGGAAAAAGTCCACTTCATTAACATCGCAAACTCAGGGTTTGTTGCAATGATGAACAATGAATAATTAAAATCTAAATAAAATGAAAATACACGCTTACTTAAAATTCTTATTTGTGCTGTTCATACTCAGGCTTGGTATAACACTTCAAGCACAAAATCAAGTTGTTGTGAATGTGGTTGTGCCACCTCCATATTCACCGGATATCTCTTATTATACCGACAATCCGGGCAGGTTGATGGTCAATCTTGTAAACAAGACCTCTCAAAATCAGGAGATTTATCTTCGTGGCTCATTTCTGGATGCCGATGGTATAGGCGTGAAGACCGGTAGCAATTACAAGCCTTCTTCTCCAATAAGCATAGAAGCGATGGGAAGCTATCATCTAACGCTGGACGAGTTGGGAGAAATATTTTCGACGAATGACCTGCAATTTATCGGAGTAGATATGAATGAGATAATTCAAAATCAAGGTCTTCCCGAAGGAATGTATCGCATCTGTATGCAAGCATTCGATTTTGCTACCGACCAAGCCCTATCACAAGCAGGTAGCGGTTGTTCTAATTATTTTCCGATACAATACGTCGAACCTCCTACGATTATCACTCCTGTTTGCGGAGATAGTCTGATCGCCTATGACCCGCAAAATGTTGTAATCAATTGGACTGTACCGCAAGGCGTAAATAGTATGAACATAGTTTATCATTTGCGTATGGTTGAGATGTTTCCTTCGGAAAGAGATCCTAATGATGCTCTGCAGTCTGCCGGACATCCGGATTTTTTGGAAGCGACGACCAACGTCAATACATATATCATTACCGCCAGTGATCCCGAATTGATGGCAGGGCGAAATTATGCCTTTGAAGTTAGGGCGGAAGATGAAGATGGCAATCTGCTATTTCTAAACAATGGAGTAAGTGAAGCCTGCTGGTTTAAGTACAAGGAAGGAGTTGTAAATCCGGATGTGACTCCCGGAGGAGGATTATCCGTAGAAATGGAAGATTTTCTCAATGAATTTGAATTTATTCCGAATACTACGGTAAGCGGAAGATTGCTTGCCAAACTGCACGAAGACGGACAGACGATTGTTTCGACCGGTGCTGTTTCTCTGGATGGTAGTCAATCGGCACCCAGCGGTGGAGGAGAAAATTCATCCGGCGGTGGCAATACATCCGCCAAT
>CAZLTF010000123.1:0-5157 GCA_964562195.1 uncultured Bacteroidales bacterium
CAGAAGTAAATATCGACAGTATAGAGTCCTTGATTCCGCAGAAAACGGGAATGGTGAAGATGTCTTTATTGCAAAAAGTAAGTTATTATTATCGCCATCGTGCACCCGAAAGAGCCATAGCTTTGGGACGTCGGGCTATCAAATATGCCAATCTGGTAAATAATGAAAACTATAGATTTACGGCTTATAGTACCATTAGCCTTGCTTTTCGTTATAATATGGACTTGGATTCTGCTATGTATTATGCCAACAAAGCAATGGAAATTGCCAATAATACGGGAGACACTTTACAAAATTATCTCGTCAACAATCGACTGGGGATTATCTACCGGATGATGGGGCGACCTATGACGTCAATATCTTTCTATACACGTGCAATCTCATACGCAACTTCCGCAAGGAGTCTGGGCGACTTGTACAATAATATCGGTAATTCTTACCGGAGGACTGGCGATTATTCCAAAGCATTGGACTATTTCAACAAGACATTGAAAATACGAAAAGAAACCCACGACGATCTCAATCTGTCATATATTTTGAATAATATCTCCAACCTGTATCAAGATATGGGGCAAATCAGGAGAGCATACACCACCATAAAACAGAGTCTGGAGATTAAAAAGAAATTTAATAACCCTTATGACTTGAGTATTTCATATTCCAATCTTGCCAAAATCTATCTTTCAATTAATGATTCCTCTATGGATTCGGCATATTATTCTTTGCAAAAAGCGATATATTATGCCAATACTGCTAACAATCTCGAACTTCAGATACTCAACAGTAGTGTTTTGGCTGAATATTATCAAAAAAAAGGTGAATATATCAGATCAAATGCGATTTTGGATTCTGTCTTGATGTTTTATATCGCCAAAAATATGGAAGAAAACACTTCCACTACATTGCTCAAAATGGTAAAAAATCATATCAGTGAGCATAATTATTTTGAGGCACGAAAGAAATTGCATTTTATAAAAGTGATAGCCGAAGAGCATAATCTAATCCCTATTCTTCAACAATATTATAGCCGAAGTGCAGAACTATATTCTCTCACCGGTTCGTACAAAAAGGCACTTTCTGATCTGCAAGAATATAATAAAATTGATAAAGAACTGTTCTCCAATGATATACAAAACAAATTGACAGACATCGAAGTGAAAAGGCAAATCGAAAATCAAGAAAAGAACAATCAAATCTTAGCCCAACAAAATCAGTTGCAAAAAGTGCAACTGGACAAGCAGAGATTGATTAATTATTTTGCGGTATTCATTATTTTGATGTTTCTTCTTGTACTGTTTTTTCGCTATCGCTCTCACAAAAAATTAAAGCATAGGAATAAGGTGTTGGTACAAGTAAAAAATCAACTCGAAGAATCCGAAACAAAATTGCTTGCTGCCAATAACATAAAAAATAAGTTGTTTTCTCTTATCACACACGATATATTGAGTGGTTTCAGTCCGGTGTATGGGATGGTAGAACTATTGAATAACAGCCTCGACAAAATGTCAAAAGAGGAGGTAAAAGAATATATCCAAAATATCTATGATGGTGCGACAAGAAATCTGCAATTAATGAAAAATATCCTGTCTTGGGGGAAAAGCCAATTGGATAGTTTTGAAATAAAATTTGAAAAAATCAATCTAAATTCCGCTGTCCGTGAAAGTATGCAAGTATTGACTTTGTTGGCAGAGAACAAAAACATTTTGATTATCAATAATGTCCCTCTGTCTTTCTTCGTTAAATCGGACAAAGAGATCTTGAGTTCAATATTTCGTAATCTTTTGACCAATGCTATTAAGTTCTCACATTCGGGAGATAGAATAATGATCAGTGCCAAAAGAATTGGAAACGAAATAAAAGTTTGTGTAAAAGATCAAGGAATAGGAATGCCACAAGAAAAAATCCGTCAATTGCTTACCGGTACCGAGATAAAAACAGAGGAAGGCACCGGATATGAAAAAGGAAATGGGTTGGGGATGATTATTACCAAAGATTTTGTTGAAAAAAACAATGGAGTATTAAGCATCGAAAGTGAAGTTGGACAAGGAACAATCGTATGTTTTACAGTACAAAATATTTAATTTAATGAAAGATAGATAATCAACATTAATATTACCAAATTTATAAACCGAGACATAATGAAAATATTCAACTATGTATTATTGTTTTACCTTTTAGGTATGTCGTCTATTGTGACAGGACAAGGAATTGAAAGAATACGTGATAGCCTACTGTCAATCGTGAATGAGGATAATGCTTTTGAAATATATTTCGAAATTGCTGATAGATGTAGGGAGGAAAATATGGATACAAGCATTTATTATTCTACAAAAGCATTGGAAATAGCACAAAAAGACAATAGTAAGGAAGAATTGGCAAAAGTTCATCAGCAGCTTGGCTCTTTTTATTATGCAATAAACAATACATCCGAAGCTTTTCATCAATTCTCCGATGCATTGAAGCAATATCAACTCTTGAATGATAAAAATGGGATGGTCAAAGCCCATAGCAATCTCGGGAAAACATATTCAGCTCAACGTCTTCAGACAAAAGCAATACAACATTATATAATATCAGCCGAGCTTGCCCGGAAAAATAATTTCAGAGAAGACTTTTATGACGCTTGTATCAATCTGGGAAATCTGTATTATAGAATGGAAAGATTTGAGAAAGCACTTGAAAATTATATGTCAGCTTATAATTTTGTGTTAAATAGAGGTGAGCAAAAGAAAGTTTGCGGTGTAGCCAATAATATTGGCTCTGTGTATCTGGAATTGGGTGATTATTCAAAAGCCAATCTGTTTTTGACAAAAAGTCTTACTATAGCCAAGAATGAGAATTTTAAGAAGGATATGCTCAGAATTTATAACAATTTAGGGAGAATGTATTTTGAACAAGAATTATTGGAAAGAGCATTGCAATATTATCGCAAAAGTTTGCGTTATTCTATGGCTCTCAACTCGGTGAAGAATATAGTGAACACTACTCGAAATATCGGAGGAATATTTTTTGTGAGAGAACAATATGATTCTGCTCACTATTATCTAAGCAAGACGGTGGCAGATGCTAAGAAGAATGGGTTTAATATGTTGGCGCTCAATACGATGATGAATCTCTCCAGCATGTTTGAAGAGCAAGGGGACTATCGCAAAGCACTTCTATATCATCAAAAATATCTCGCTATGAAAGATAGTCTTGATGCCCAAAAAAATGCCAGTGAACTATCGGAGCTGCAAATGATTTATGAAACCGAAGTGAAGGAATTTCAAAACAAGATTCTCCAGCAAGACAATGAAGTACAAAAACTTAAAATAAAAAATCAAAGATATATTATTTACTTGGGAATCACATTGTTGATTATTTTTGTTTTTCTTTTTTTACTGTTTTATATGAAATTCAGGGTAATTGAAAAGCAGAAATCGGAACTCTTGGATAAAAATCGAAGAATCTCGGAGCAAAATATTATTTCGATAAAATCAATTGCAAAACTCTCGGAAAGTGAATTGAAATACAAAATATTGATAAACAATATAAATTCAGGAATATGCTTACTGCAAGATAGGGAAATTATTTTTTCCAATGAATTGTTGAGCAGTATTCTTACCGGACAGACTCAAAATCTAATGGGAAATACGATGGATGATTTTATTGTGAACGAGGATATTCCGTTATTGTATCGGAAGATGGATGAGGTGATAAACCAAAAGAATACACAAATCATTAATATTCACAATATTACAAAACCGGAAGAGGAGATTGCCATTACGCTCAGCTATATTGATTATTTAGGTTCATCAGCTATTCTTTGTATTATTGATACATGTCTGAATAGCAGTCCTGAGCTACCACAAAATGTTCCGGCAAAGGAGACAAAAACAAGAATAGCGATGCCAGCGAAATCCAATTATATAAAGACGCTCATTGTGGATGATGACGAATTGAATCTCAAATACCTTTCCAAAATATTGAAAAAAGATGGCTTTGAAGTTAGCGCTGTGAACAATGGACAAGATGCTATTGAGCAGTTCAAAACCGATAAACCGGATCTTGTATTGTTGGATATTCAAATGCCGGATATGAATGGATTTGAAATTGCACGAGAACTCAGAAAGATTGAAAAAGAGAAAAAATTACCGGCTTCAATTATTATCGCAGTTACCGCATTTATCTCTGAAAATGAAGAGAAAGAGTACAAAAAGGTCGGTATCAATTCTTTGCTTGCAAAGCCATTTCTCTCCAAAGATATCAAACATTTGTTGAAAAAATATATTCAAATAGGATAATTTTTATTTTCTAATAAAAAATATTCTACTGTATTAAGTTTTACTATTTTTGTGCACGTTTTAGTTTAATATATGTGGAGAAGAATAGCAAGAATAATATTACGTTATAGGGTTGTAAATCTGATAGTTATCTTATTGATGAGTGCCTTTTTTGCTTTTCAGGCAAAAAACATTCAGATGTCTTATGAGTTCAAAAGTTTACTTCCGCAATCCGATAGTGCAAGGATTATATATGAATCATTCAAAGAAAAATTTGGATCGGATGGAGGAGTGATGTTTATTGCGATGCAAGACAGCAATTTTTTTAAACTCGACAAATTCAATGCCGCCTACGACCTCATTCAAGAGCTTCAACAAATGAAAGGAATCGAAAAAATGATTTCTATTGTTCAAATGTATGAATTGAGCCGGAATGATTCGATAAAAAAGTTTGAATTTAAACAAATCTTAGAAGCAAAGCCCAAAACGCAGTCAGAGCTTAACCTTTTCAAAGCGAAGCTTCATCGACTCCCTTTTTATGAAGGATTGTTGTTTAACTCGCAAAAAAACGTTTATGTACTTGGAATTACTCTCAATCAGGAAGTCCTCAATTCCAAGAAAAGAACACGCTTGGTAAAAGACATTCAAGAAAAGATAGATGACTATTGTGTCCGCTATCAAATAGTGCCGCATTATTCCGGATTGCCCTATATCCGGACGATGAGTGCCCAAAAGGTAGAGAAAGAGATGAAGTATTTTGTTGTTTTATCAATGCTTATCGCCTCTTTGCTCTTGTTTCTGTTTTTTAGAAATATCAGGGCAGTTATATTCCCTATGTTGATCGTAGTGATCAATCTGATTATTGTTTTTGGCACGATGGTACTTTTCGGTTATA
>CAZLTF010000124.1:0-19543 GCA_964562195.1 uncultured Bacteroidales bacterium
GAAGAAAAAGTTTGTAGAAAGGTCAATAAAAATTTTTGAAGCTATCAAAGCTATTTTGGATAGCATAGAACAATTAAAGATAGAAAATATAGAAAATTGTTTACTAAAAGAATTAGTGGAATTATCCAATTATTTGAACAATAAAATACATTATGAGAAAATACAAATGATATTTAATAAAATCGAAAAAAAGGATGAATCTTTTATTGACAATTTGGAGGATTTTGATTATCAGAAAATAAATACGAAATACAAAAATATTATTGACAAAATAGATACGGAAGAGTTAATAGAATTAATGTTTGTTAATAAATTTAAACCTTATGTAAGTGAAAAAAACGTGACGAATTGGGAAGACGTTCAAGTGAAAACAAAAAAATTGAAATCTTTTTCTAACTCCCTAAAACCATTTGCTAATAATCCGATTTTTAAAGTAATTTTTAATACCGAAATACAATTGATAGCCAATGAATTCCTGGTGACTATCCACAAAGATGAGTATAACACCCATGAACTTTCCAAGACATATAAACTAATAAATAAGTTTATCAAAAGGCTAAAGGCTTTGTTTGATGACAAAATGAAGGTTGAAATTTGGAAAGTAAACACGGAAAAAAATAATTTTGAAACCCAACTGCTTTTTCAGAATCTATCTTCAGGTGTTGATGTGATGGATATTATTGAAAACTTTTTAAGGGGAAAAGTTAGTCTGCATAATATAGTGAAAGGGGAAAAAATTGAAGAATTTGCTTCCTTAAAGAACAAAATAAAATGTGAAAATGATGAACTAATAGACCGGATAGTAGCAGAAGATAATTCCCCTTCGATGGACAGAAAAAAAATAAAAAAATTATTAAAAACAATAAACAAATTGATAGACAATAATTATTATTTTGAAGTTGAAATAAGCGATTGTAGTGAGGAAAAGGTGAAAAAGTTTGTCAATACTGTCAAAGATAACATGACTGCTTTGAAGTCGTCGTAATATTTTGAGTTTGTTGAAAGGTAGAGGTGGTACTTTCCAAAGTTCCGTGACGGATTGCATCAAAGAGGTCTGGAAACCGGAGTAAACCATTTGTTTCAGCGGTGACTCTCAAAAGCCAATGTAAAACGTATTGCTAAAACAAAATAGTAAGGCAGAGTATGTGCCTCTGTATATCTCACCACTATTCAAAATCGAACCAAAGTAATCCCGCTCCCGCCTCGTTCGATATGTTCGTTGCCGTAGGATTGGATTTCGGGGATGGTACTCAGGTAGTCACGAATCAATTTTCGTAATATTCCATCGCCTTTGCCATGTATTATTTCTACTTGCATTATTTTGAGCATAATCGCATCATCGATATAGTGTCTCACGATATCCATTGCTTCTTCACCTCTTTTGCCTCGCAGATCCAAGCGGGTTTTGAACGTGGAGGCTTTTTCGTTTAATTCGTTCAAAATTTTGTTTGTATTATTTCTTTTGCTTCCGTAGAGTTGTTTGAAGGCTATGGCTTCGTCCACGGCTTCCAGCTTAGATGCTTGCAGAGTCATTTTTATCTGATTAAATGAGATGATAACATCTTGATTTTCAATCTGAATAACTTCTCCTATCACATCCGAATCTTTTATTTTGACAAAGTCACCGATTTCAAGATTTGTTTTCAATTTTCTTTTGGGTTCGTCTGTGGCGGAGTTTGTCTTTTTCTTCTTTTTGGTAATTTCACGGGTCTTTTTTTCTGTTTTTTGAATCAGTTTTTCTTGTTCTTCTTTGAGTTCCAGACGAAGGCGTTTGGTTTTTTCTTTATCGGCTTGTGAGGATCTGATTTCGGCAATTGTTTTTTCGATCATGCGATTGGATTGAGCAATTACGTTTTCCGCTTCTTTCTTGGCATCTTTCAAAAGTTTAGACCTTTGGTCTTTTATTTTTTGGAGTAATATTTCATATTTATTTTTGGACTCTATCAATTTTTTTGTATGAAATGCGATGTCTTCTTTTTGTTTGGAGAGTTGTTTTTTTTCAACTTCCAATTGTTGCAATTCGTGTTCAAAGTCCAGGTGTTTTTGGTTAATTTTTTGTTTGGCAGCAGTTAGCACTTTTTTGGGCAAGCCGGTTTTGGAGGCTATTTCAAAAGCAAATGAGCTGCCCGGTTTTCCCATTAGCAATTGATAGACAGGGGCGAGGATTTTTTGGTCAAAGAGCATAGCGCCATTGACAATTCCGGTGTGTTTCCCGGCGAGGAGTTTGAGATTGGCATAGTGGGTAGTCACTACGCCAAATGCTTTTTGAAAATACAGGTTTTCTAATACGGCTTCGGCAATCGCTCCACCGAGCTGTGGTTCGGTGCCTGTGCCAAACTCATCGATGAGAAAGAGTGTTTTCGGATTGGCATTTCGCGTAAAGAAAGCCATATTGCGAAGATGGGAACTGTATGTGCTTAGGTCATTTTCAATGGATTGTTCATCTCCGATATCAACAAATATGGCATTAAAAATTCCAAATACCGAGTCTTCTCTTACCGGAACAAGAAGTCCGCATTGATACATATATTGCAACAATCCAATGGTTTTTAGTGCCACGGATTTGCCTCCGGCATTGGGTCCTGAGATGATCAGAATATGTCGCCGGGAGTCAAGTTGAATATCCAGGGGTACTACCTCTTTATCTTGTTTTTTGTGTAACGGATAGAGGAGCGGGTGTATCGCTTTGTGCCATTGGACTATCGGAGTGGAACTCGTCCTTGGATAGATGGCATGCAATCCGATAGCGTAGAGACTTTTGGCACGTATAAAGTCAAAAATCCCAAGCACGCGGTAAGCAATGAGGATATCCGGAAGAAAGGACCGCACATAGGAAGAAAATTGTTTTAAGATTCGAATAATCTCGGTACGTTCTTCATTTTGCAATTCGCGTATTTCGTTGTTTAGTTCAAATACCTCCGCAGGTTCGATATAGACTGTTTGTCCGGTACTGCTTTGGTCGTAGATAAATCCCTTGAGTTGGCGTTTGTTGCCGGCGCTTACAGGCACCAATAAGCGTCCGTTACGCATTACAACTTCCGCATCTTTGTCCGTCCAACCCGCTTTTTGAGCCAATCTCAAAGCGGATTTTATGGTGTTGCCGATTTGCCCTTCTTTGGCTATCAGTTTTCGACGAATGCCGGCGAGGGCAGGTGAAGCATTGGAACGAATCACCCCTTTTTCGTCAATGATATGATATACTTTTTGCAATAATGATTTTTCCAAATGTATTTCCGAAGCTAATTTTTGCAATGCCGGAAAATCCTCTTCTTCCAATTTCAGAACAAATGTCCGCACGGCAAAAATGCTTTCCAAAGATGCCCGAAAGTCAAATAGCGCTTCGATTGTCAGATAGGAGCCTTCTATGCTGATTCGTTCCAAGTCCGGACGTAAATCAAAATAGTTTTGAGTAGGAAAACCTGCGTGCTCTTGAAGTATCCGGACAAATTCGGCAGTTTGACTGTGAATGCCTTTCAGATAGTTCAAGGACGTGGAAAATTTCATCCCTTCAACATACTTTTTACCCATCGAACCGAGACATAAATCATAGATGCTTTGTCTCACCTGATCAAAACCTATCTTTTGTTCAAAATTGTGTGGGTATATCATATTATTATCCTCTATTTTTTTTCTTCTCTCACTGCCATCGTGTTTCTTTTGCAAAAGTAGGAATATTTCCGTCCTGCGATACAAACACTATGGTAGATTAATTCAGGTTCATAAAATTCATAATAAAATCTCCACGCATGTTGGATTTGAAAAATAAGGAATACGACGAAGCGAAACAAATTGCAAAACGAGGTATGCTATATTGATTCCGGTGTTTGGGGTGGTATTTTTGTTTTTTCATAAGCTTGATTCTATTGTATTTTGGCTTGTCCTTTTCTTTTGCGAAGAGAGAGGCGGTATATAAAACGAAACAAACCGAGAGCAGCCACAAAACTTATTGCAACGACCATATAGCTGTCGCTGGTACCGATGTTTTCCATGTCTGTGTTGATGATTCCTCTCTGAAACAGGAAGGCACCCACGACTGTTATGGAATTAAAAATCGTGTGAAGTGTCACGGGAATCCATAGGTTGTTGGTCCATAGATAAATATATCCAAATATAGCACCTAAAACCATTCTTGGCAAGAACCCGTAAAACTGCAGGTGAAAAGCACTGAAAATAATGGCGGCGCTCCAAATCGCCACATGTGGATTTCTCCATTTATCCAAGAAAATATTTTGAAGTACACCTCTGAACAACAACTCTTCTCCGAGACCTGCCAATAGACCGATCATGAACAAATTGAGAAGCAAAGCGCTTACCGATGAGACTTGTAGGAAGGCTTCGGTCATTATTTTCGCTTCCTCTTCTTTGGCTTTCATCCACTCTTCTATGCCTTGCATAAAGGACGGCAATTGCAATCCTTGATTCAAATCCACGAGAAATCCGATAGAGGGCATCATCAGTACAATGGCAATAATAGCGATCAACAAGCATTTTATATCGGGGGAACACCTTATTTTCAAAAAAGATTGATAATCCTCTTGATAATAATAAGCAAACATAAAAGCCGGAAGTACAAACAAACCCACTTGACTGAAAATCTGAAATATTTTTAGTAGATTGATCGTGCTCTTGTCGTGAAAGTCCGGAATAGCCAAGCCTTGAAGTCCCTCCATCCCTCCATACAGCATTCCTGCTATTGCTCCCAGCGAGATAGCTATTAAAAAACCGACAAATAAGAAGGTAATCAAAATGAGCAATTGACTTATCAAAGAGCGATCTTTGAGAATTAAGAATCGTTTTTTCATAAACTATATGTTTTTAAAAATCAAACTGTTTTAATTTTGCATCCGTGTCAAATAGATCATTCATATCCATTCCATTGGTCAAATGGAAAGTTTTGATACTCATAGATCGAGCTGCTTCAATATGCTGAATGCTGTCATCAATAAACAGAGTTTCGTGTGCAAAGATATTATTTTGTTTCAATACGTACTCAAAAATATCAAGATTCGGTTTACGCATACCTATTTCGTGAGACCAGTAAATTTTGTGAAACAATTGATCGAAAGGAACGGAATACTCTTTATGGTAAAGATCCATTGCTTTTTCGATATGAAATGCATTTGTATTGCTCAGCAAAAAAGTAGAATAATTCTTTTTAATCTCCAAAAGGAGTTGAATCCTTGATTTCCTGTATCCGGTAATAAGAGAATTCCAAGCGGAAATAATCTGTTGATCGGATAAATTCTTGCCGGAAATAGCTCTGATTTCACTCAGAAAAACTTCATTTGATACCTTTCCAGTCTCCAATTTTTGAAAAAAACCGTCTTGATTAGCCTTTGAAAACCTCTTTTCAAAGTCATTTATCCCATATTTCTGATACTCATCAATAGGTCTAATGTAGTCAATATCAATGACTACGCCTCCAAAATCAAAAATTATCGTATAAATCATAAAAAAAAATATAATAATAGTTTGAAATATTTTGCAAATATGTACTTTTGCATTGTAAAAGAGAAGAATATTTTGTAATTTTTATTAAGAATTTATGGTGCTTCTCTTGCGTTCGTTCATATACAAGGAAGTATATTGGGGCCCATAGCTCAGTTGGTTAGAGCAACTGACTCATAATCAGTAGGTCCTAGGTTCAAGTCCTAGTGGGCCCACCAACTTTATTCTTAAAGTGTTTCACATTTACTAATTAAAAATATTTTTTTATGAAAAAATCTTACATTTCTTTTATTATTGCATTGGGATTTATCTTGTCCTCTGCAAGTATTAGTGCACAAGACCTTATTCATTCTACACTTCACGGTGGCAATTGGAATGATACACTAACATGGGTTGGATTTAGAGTGCCGGGTCCGTCGGATGATGTTTCTATCGAAGGAACCGTTGATGTTACCGGTGCAGAATGCAACAACCTGGCGATCAATGCCAATGGTATTTTGGAAAATAGAAGTTACAACAATTACACCCTCAAAGTGAATGGAAATATCACGAACAATGGTATTGTTAGAAATTTCCCGGGATGGTACAACCTCTATTTGATTGTCGGTGGCGACATTATTAACAATGGAGAATGGTCAAATTCTTACACCTATCTGGTAGGTGATGTAGAACACGTCTTCAATTTTACCAAAGAGTTTTCAGGATATCGCTTGGAGCTTGTAAATGAAAATGGTGGTGGATTGATTGATGCGAATACTGACATCACTTTCAAAAATACCAAAATTGATATGAATGGCGGTACTTTGAAGCTTCCTGCCGGTGGCAAATTGTTTATTAATGGTGAGTGGCTTTTCAATGGTAAAATTACAGGTGACAATTGTGAAATTCATTTGTATGATAATGCTTTCTTGGAAAGAGTTACTTTGGACAAAGTCGCTCTGAAAGGAGTTATCAATGTGTTTAGTAGTGTTATCTTGGATGAAGCTCCGGTCATTGATTTGAATCAATAAAGATTTAATATTTTTAAAAAAAAGCCGATCTTTTGGATCGGCTTTTTTTATTTCTACATATACTTATTCCGGAGTCGGGACAATACCTCATTGAAAGAGAGAAAGACTCCCGTTGTGAAATAGATTGCTTAGATAGGGGCTGCTTCTATGGAATGAAAAACACCTTCTTTGAGAATAAAATAAATGCCAGGCTTTCTATGAAAAAAATGATTTTTCTTGTATATTATTATTGATATTTCTGTATAATTCATTCTATTTCACCTGTTTGAGAGTTTTTTTTCGGCAGACCATAGATATTCACTTCACTCCCTTTTGCAATACTTTCGGTCAGTCCTCTTCTTTCAGAATAATACTGAAATCACCAATTTTGATATGAAGGCTGCCATCTTCTTTTTCCACGACATCAATATCTACATCCGTATTCAAAAATGAGAAATCATCAAACAGCGAATAATGTCTTCCATTGATAGTCTCAATTTTAGCCTGAGCATTTACACAATCCACCTCCGACATTCCGTTGATTTGTTTTATCAGCTTATTGGCATTGACTGTCACATCGGAAGTGCCACCGGCGATAATTTCCGAAACATTCGTTTTTAGTTTTTGGGCATCCAAGTCAGACGCACCACTAATTTCCGCTTTGTGGGAAATGACTTTTCCTTCAAGATAGACATCCGAAGCTCCGCTAATCTCGGAGATTAATAGATTTGCTTTTATGTGGGCAGTCAAATCTGAGGCTCCGCTGCATTTTATCACGATTTTATCACCGGAAAATGCAAAATTGACATCCGAAGCACCGGACATTTTCAATTTGAAATTTGCTTGGCTTAGCTTATCTGCCATCTCTACGTCTGACGCTCCACTTACGACCAACTCTTCCAGCTGCTTGGCTTTGAGATATAGGAATACAACCTCCTTTTGTTGATTGAGATTGGAATTGTTTTTCTCCTTATACCACTCTATCGTATTTCCTTCGATACTATATCGTGTATAATATCCGGCATCTTTTTGGGCTAAGATTTTAAAATGATTGTAGCTGTCTTCATATATGAAAACATCTAATGCCGACCTGATTTTTAGTTTGCTAAAACTTGGAATATGATCTTCTTGCATCACAAACCAACTGTCATACTTCTTTTGAGATTGTACCGGATTTATTTGAAATAATAAACTTAGTAAAATGATCAAGGTAAATACTTTTTTTTTCATATTTGTTAATTTTTATTGTTCGTTCATACTTTTCATAATGTTCAATATCAAGAAAAGAGATACCCTGATTAAGCGGGTATCTTCATAGATGACTGGAGGCTAATTTGTGAGCATAATACCCAAACTCCAAGGGTATAATACCGGACCTCTGTCTTTTCTAAACATAGGTGTCAAAGCATAGGTAGCAAAAAGTTTTAGTCGTCCCCAGCCGATGCGCGCTGTAGCATCAAGATGAAACGGGTTGAGATGAAAGCTGTCAAACCTTTTCACTTTCGATTCGCTACCGCTATTGACAGTCCCTATGGGTTGATAAGTCTCTGCTTCCGGATCATATTGAGATAGTGTAAAATCTTTATTCAACTCATTGAAATATACCTTTGTATGTGAGTTGATACGTACGCTGCCGATGATGCCTGCACTCACAAAAAAATCATTTCTTTTTTTATGATCTTCCATATTGGTCTGAAATTCAATCATCACCGGCACTCGAAGAGAGAAAACACTAAGTTTTGTTTTGCGAATAGAGATGTCCTCCATTCGGTATCCTGTGAGTTTATTATTGACCATGTCGAGGCGAGTGTTGTTCGTAAAGCGGTAATTGTTCCATGTCAATCCCAAACCTGTAAATAGTCCCAATTTCTTGTTGGAGATTAGAGCCAAATTTTGTTCTAAGAAATTCCAATTGAAAACCACGGATTTTCCATAATTGAGATCCATATATTCTTCTGCGGGTTTGAAATCGGGGAGAATTTCATGCCGGGATTTGGCATATCCGTTGAGACCTAACTCAAAACCGTTCCAATGTGCATCAAATTTAGGTTCGGCTGCCTGATGATCAATAGATACATTCCCGTCTCCGTCCATATCCAGAGTTACTCCGTCAATGTCGATATGAATGCTATCGTCGGCTCCTTCAAATACACCGACTTTAAATTTTCCAAGACGAAATGTGACACTATCGTTGTCGCTTACTACGACCTCTTTTTTCCCTTCTTTGCCATCGGGAGTGCTAAGCGACGATTCTCCGTATAATTTGATGTCGGATACTCCTGATTTGCTTTTTTGTACATTTTTGCCATTTACTTCCGCGTGGGAAGCTCCGTCTGCCTCGATATTGATTGTCCCGCTGATCAGATCTTTGGCATCCAACTCGGAAGCACCCGATACAGTAGCCTTGTGTATATCGCATTTTCCTTGCAATTGAACATCCGAAGCTCCGCTCAAATTGGATGTAATCTCCTTGCAATCAATATTTAAGATCTTTGCTTCGGTAGCTCCACTGACATTCAATATCATATTTTCTGCATGTATTGCTCCGATATTTACTGTCGAGGCACCACTCCAGTCCGCTTTCAACTCAGTCCCGTCGAAAGTATCTATTTTTATTTCCGTTGCGCCACTTGTTTTGAGCAAAAATGTGCTTTTTGCTACTGCTCCTTTCATATCGATCTCCACAGAACCCGAAGCATCTATTTTGGAGAGACAGGATTCTTTCAGAAAAAGAAAAACGACCTCTTGATTTTTGTTTCTTTTTTTGAATACTTTCTTCTTTGTGTCGGTCTTGATTGTCAGCTTTGTTCCATCTTGAATAATGCGGGTGAAATATTCCCCTTCTTTCTTCGTCTTGAGTTCATAACGATTGGAAATTGCAGGTATGACAATGAGGTCTGAAGTCCCGCTTATCTCAAGATTGTCTATCGAAGTGAGATCTTTTGATTCTCTCAATGTCCAACCGGAATAGTTTTCTTGAGCCATTAACATTTGTCCTATGATTAGCAGCAATGCTAATAATCCTGATTTATTTGCCATCTTTTTCATATTTTCTATTTTTTTCTAAATATGTTTTTTTCTTTATTTGATGCTAATACGTTGGCGAGATGCAAAATGTTACAATAGGGTCTGCTGAAAATTACAGATTGCCTTCGTTTTTATAAAAGTGTGAGATGATAAGGGGGTGTTTTTTGGGATACGGCACGACTGCCGGAATATTGGATATGCCGGCAGATTTTATCAAAAATAGCAAATTATTACGAAGTTTTTATGCTTCAATGATTTTGACAAAGTCATCAAACTTGAGAGAAGCACCACCTATCAATCCTCCATCAACATTTTCTTGTGAGAAAATCTCTGCGGCATTAGCGGGTTTAACACTGCCTCCGTAGAGGATGCTAATCTCGCCGGCGATCGTTGGCTTGTATTTTTCGGCGAGCAGGGTGCGAATGTAGGCGTGCATTTCTTCGGCTTGTTGAGGACTTGCCGTCACTCCTGTCCCGATTGCCCATACCGGTTCATAGGCGATGATACATTCTGTGATTTCTTCTTCCGTAAGATGAAACAATCCTTCGCTTAGCTGTTTTTTTACCACTTCAAAATGTTTTTTATCTTCTCTCTCTTGGAGTGATTCGCCGATACAGAAGATCGGACTTATCCCATGTCGAAGTGCCATTTTTACTTTTTGTGCAAGTTCTTTATCCGACTCATGAAAATATTTTCTCCTTTCGGAATGACCGATAAGGACAAATTCCGTCTCCATAGAGGCAAGCATTTCGGCAGAAATTTCACCGGTATATGCTCCTGATTCATATTGACTTACGTTTTGAGCGCCGAAATATAATTCGTTATTTTCGGCAACATCTCCGGCTAATTCAAGATATACAAAAGGGGGTATGATGATGACCGACTTTTGTCCGATATCATGATTCTCGAGATAGTCGTCCAGTTTGTCAATTAATTCTTCCGCTTGATCAAAAGTCAAGTTCATTTTCCAGTTTCCTGCGATTATTCTTGCTCTCATATTATTTAGTATTTATTTGCAAAGGTAATAAATTTGCGGGTTTGACAGATCAAAAAAAATATTCATTATTTTTTATCAAAATAGCATTACCTTTGCAGGCAAAATACACACGATGATGATACCTTTGGAAGATTTTTTTAGAAATCCGGAAAAAACAGCCTATCAGATATCCCCCAACGGGCAATATTTCTCTTATTTGGCACCTGCCGGCAATCGTATGAACATATTCATACAGGACAAAGATCAACACGAGTCAAGACAATTGACTTTTGAAACCGACCGTGATATCAGTGCTTATCTTTGGGCTGACGACCGGCAGATTCTGTATATTAAGGATACGGGTGGAGATGAGAATTATAAACTCTATCGCACGAATATTGTTGTAGGAGATACGGTATGTCTTACGGATTTTGAGGGCGTACGCACCGAGCTTATTGATGAGTTGGAAGATATACCCAATATGATCATCATTGGTCTAAACAAACGAAATCCACAAGTTTTTGATCCTTATCGTCTTAATATTCAGACCGGTGAAATGGAAATCCTTGCCGAAAATCCGGGCAATATTCAGGAATGGCTTTTTGATCACGACGCTAAACTCAGAGTTGCTATTTCCATTGTTGACGGTGTGAATACCCACTTGCTTTATCGTGCTAAGGAAGAAGACGAATGGGAGGTGATATCCAGAGGCAATTTCAAAGAGAGTTTTACTCCTTCCTTCTTTACGTTTGACAATCAAAATCTTTATGGCATCTCCAATCGTGGAAGAGATAAAAGTGTAGCAGTAAAATTTGATATTGCAAATCAGCAGGAAGAGGTGCTTTTTGAAAATCCAGATTATGATATCAGTGCATTGTACTACTCGCGCAAACGAAAAGTTTTGACGGCTGCCTCTTTTACTTCTTGGAAAAAAGAACGTTATTATTTTGACTCCCATCTTCAATCATTGATGTCAAAGCTGGAATCTTTATTGCCTGATTATGAGATAGGTATCTCCGGACATAATAAAGCTGAGGATATTTTTATCATACGTACTTACTCGGATCGTTCGCTTGGAGCTTATTATATTTACGAAGCAAATGAGGATAAGCTGACCAAGATTACGGATGTTAGCCCTTGGCTGGAAGAAGAGAAGTTGGCGAAGGTTCATCCGTTTCAGTTTACTTCAAGGGACGGGCTTCGACTGAATGCCTATTTGACATTGCCCGAAGGATTGGATATGGATAGTGCTCACAATTTGCCGGCTGTTGTCAATGTGCACGGAGGTCCTTGGGCGCGGGATACGTGGACATTTAATCCGGAGGTGCAATTTTTGGCAAGCCGAGGATTTGCAGTCCTACAAATTAATTTTAGAGGTTCTACGGGTTATGGCAGGCGATTTTGGGAAGCTTCATTTAAGCAGTGGGGACAAGCTATGCAAGATGATATTACCGATGGTACAAACTGGCTGATTGAAACCGGAATAGCCGATCCCGGCAAAATTGCGATTTATGGAGGAAGCTATGGAGGTTATGCCACCTTGATGGGAATCGTCAAAGAGCCTCAACTTTATGCTGCAGCGGTTGATTATGTCGGTGTGTCCAATCTGTTTACATTTATGCAAACCATTCCGCCTTACTGGAAGCCCTATCTTGATATGATGTATGAGATGGTGGGGAACCCCGAAAGTCCCGAAGATAAAAAAATGATGGAAGAAAATTCACCTGTTTTTCACGTGGATAAGATTGTTACACCTTTGTTTATTGCACAGGGGGCGAATGACCCACGCGTCAACAAAGACGAGTCCGACCAAATGGTAGAAGCTATGAAAAAACGGAAAATCGATGTCGAATATTTGGTGAAGGACGATGAAGGTCATGGTTTTCACAATGAAGAAAACCGTTTTGAGTTTTACCGGAAAATGGAGCGGTTTTTGATTGGATATTTGGTGTCATGAGAGACTATAAAAGATAATCCACGGCTGCCCATTCGTTAGCAAATTCTTTCAATTTCTCAAGCACTGTCATGTGGTCGGGATGGATGCGGTATGAGTTAAGCCCTTCGATTTCGTCAAATCCGGCAGTTAGCACAAGGTCATATCCCGAAGGACGATCATTAAAATTTATTCCTACTTCCATTTCTTTTAAAGATGGTACCGTATGAAGGAGATCTTCGATCTCAAGTTTCATTTCCACTACCTTCGATTTATATTCCTCTTTGAATCGAATCATCACAATATGCTTTACCATACTCTTTACTTTTATAAATTCTTAAAATCAATTGGAAAAATATTACAAATAAGAAATATACTATATTCCCGGCTGCATATTTCTCGTATATTCCATACCACAATAAAATTCTAATTTCTATGTGATTATTTCTTTCATTTTACGTATTCTGTTGTGGTGACGTCCACCTTCAAACGGGGTGTTTAGAAAGATTTTTACAAGCTCCACCGCCAGTTCATATTCAATAAATCTTCCCGGAAGTGCGATTATATTTGCATCATTGTGCATACGCGTAAGTTTGGTTTGTTCTTGATCCCATACCAAAGCCGAACGTACATTGGGATATTTGTTGGCGGTCATATTTGCTCCTTGTCCACTTCCACAAATTACGATGCCGGCTTGAAATTTTCCTTGATTGACAGCCGAAGCTACCGGATGAATAAAATCCGGATAATCAACACTCTCCGGCGAATGTGTACCACAATCTTCAAACTTATATCCTTCCGCTTGCAGACATTTGATAATAAACTGCTTAAGCTCAAACCCGCCGTGGTCCGAACCGATTGGAATAATGCTGTTTTTCATATTCCAGAAAAATTTATATGTAACTACTCTCTTATTCTCGCCATCAAGATAATCATTACAAAGCAGATTATCTCAATAATGATTTGCAAAGATATAATAATTATTAAACCGGAAAATTATTATTATTCAATACAATATGTTTTTTACTTTTGCAGTAGAAATATTAATTTTTATTATTATGAAAAACATCTTTCTCTATTTGAGTATATTATTGCTTGCTTTTTCGATTTCGTATGGTCAGGAGACGAACAAGAAGAAGATTAAATACAACACTTGGTCCGTAGGCGGTGATTATGGTCCCAGTATCAGCTATACGGATATTATGGATTATGACTTCTTTCCCAAGCAGTTTCAATATTGGGGAGCATCGGGAGGTCTTTTTGTTAATAAGCAGTTTAGTCCATTCTTTGGTTTGCAAGCGAAAACTTATATGGGGCATCTGAAAGGGGTGAAAAATAAAGGATCTTTGCAAACTTTTGAGGCAAAATATACACAGTTTGGATTGAATGCGTACTTTAGTATCACCGACCTGTTGTTTACGAATATCAGAGATAAGAGAGTCAATTTTTATTTTTTGATTGGAGGGGGGTTGATACGGTTTAGGACTATTCGAAAAAGTGATAATCAGGTATTTTCTTACGGGTATGATGTGAAAACATTGGAACCTATAAGACCAACCACCGAATTTGTTATTCCTACTGCCGTTGGGATGAACGTCAGATTGAGTGATCATTTTGATGCCAATATTGAGCTTGTTTTGCAAAATTTAGTAAGTTCGGACAAATTGGATGCCTATATCGGCGGCAATTCCAATGATAAATATGCCAGTGCGAATTTTGGAATTTCATACAAGAACGGGAAGAAAAAGAATTATTATCTCGCTTGGATCAGTTCCCGTGAAAAGCAGGAATTTGAGGAAAAAATAGCAAAGAAGAATAAGAAACTTATTGATTCACTCAATAATACACTTAATATTTTACATCAAAAAATAAAAACGCTGGATAGTTTATCCAAAATATTGCCTCAGGTCGAAGCAGACGATGATCACGACGGCGTACCCAACAGTCAAGATGACGAACCCGACACACCGGAAGGGAATATGGTCAATTTTAGAGGTGTCTCCATTGATAAATTGAAAGAAACCGTACAGATCGAGAAGACAAAAGTCATTTTGGATACCGTGATTGCCAAAGATCGTGAATTGCTTTTCTCTATTTATTTTGATTTGGATAAATCTACGATCAGACAAGAAGACAAGTTGAAGATCGTCGAAGCCGTCAAAAAATTGAAAGCAAATCCGGATTATATCATGGAAATAAGGGGACATGCCGATAAGACAGGTTCAATACAATACAATAAAGAATTGAGCAAAAGAAGATCGCAAGCCGTAGTCGATATGCTCACGCAAGAATTTGATATTGCCGGCGATCGCCTCGTGCGGACGTATAGCGGAGAGTCCGAATTGCTTTCAAATCAAGATGATGCGATCAATAGAAGGGTGGACTTTATTATCATTAAATCAAAACAAAAATGATTTCACTAAACATTGATTTTGCTGCTGAATTTATCCGGCAGAAGGACATTGAAAAGATCTCAGAAGAAGTCTTTGCTAATTTTGAAAAGATAAAAAACAAAACCGGCAAAGGGAATGATTTCTTGGGTTGGGTGACTCTTCCCGATCACAAAAACTCCAAATGTATTGCCCGGATTAATAAACTTGCCAAAGAGATACGCCGCAAGAGTGAGCTACTTGTTGTGGTCGGAATAGGAGGTTCCTATCTGGGAACGAGGGCGGTAGTCGAGGCTTTGCAAAGTCCTTTTGCTCATTTTGAAAACGGAGACCATCCCCGTATAGTCTATGCAGGTCATCATCTCGACGGGCATTATCTCAATGAGTTGATAAAAATATTGCATCACAAAAGCTATTCGATTGTTGTGATCAGCAAGTCTGGGACGACTACCGAGCCGGCAATCGCTTTTCGTATTTTGCGCCAGCATTTGGAACAAAAATACGGTATGGATGAAGCCCGTGAGAGAGTCATCGCCATCACCGATCAAAGTCAAGGTGCATTGCGTCAAGCAGTTGAAGATCAGGGGTATGAAAGTTTTTATATTCCAGATAATGTGGGCGGTAGATATTCGGTGCTCACGCCGGTAGGTCTCTTTCCTATCGCTGTGGCGGGATTTGATATTGAGCGCTTGATGGAAGGAGACAGTGATATGAAGGAACGTATTTTTGCGAAGACCTCACTTCTCGACAATCCGGCTTTGATGTATGTCGCCATCCGTAATATCCTGTATCGTAATGGCAAAAATATTGAGGTTATGATCAATTACCAGCCGGATCTGTACTATTTCATAGAATGGTGGAAACAACTTTTCGGAGAAAGTGAAGGAAAAGAAGAAAAAGGAATATTTCCCGCAGGTGTCAATTTTACTACGGATTTGCATTCCCTTGGGCAATATTTGCAGGAAGGGCATCGCTTGTTTTTTGAAACCATCTTGAATGTAGAGAAACCCAAAAGTGATATTGTGCTTTCCAAAAATCAGGAAAATCTGGATGGGCTTAATTACCTCAACGGGAAATCATTACATCACATCAACCAAAAAGCCGCCGAAGGTACCGCTCTGGCTCACAAAACCGGAAATATTCCGGTCATTCAATTCGATATTCCGGAGATAAACGAATATTATCTCGGACAACTTATCTACCTGTTTGAAATGGCTTGTGGCATTAGCGGTCATATGTTGGAGGTGAATCCCTTTGATCAACCCGGAGTCGAGATGTACAAAAAAAATATGTTTCGATTGCTAAAAAAACCGGGGTATTAACTTTTGCTTTTATCGGATTTCTACCGGTAATATTGATGTATGAAAAAAGATTGGATGTCGTAATGTGTTGATAAACAATATGGTATATGTGTACTATTGCCGTCCGGCATACATCTTGTTTTTTTGAAAATTCTTTCTGTTAGCGAAGATGTTTTTTTATAGATTTGCACAAAATTTGATATACGTATGGATTTAAGTAAAATATTAGCAATTGGCGGAAAGCCCGGCTTGTATAAATTATTGACAACAAGCAAAACCGGAGTAGTAGTAGAGTCATTGATAGACGGAAAAAGATTTACGGTCTTCAAACAATATGATATTAGTTCTTTGGAAGAAATAAGCATTTATACGGATTTGGAAGATGTGCCTTTGAAAGATGTCCTAAAAAATGTTTATGATTATGCAAAAGGGCAAGAAGTACCGACCGGAAAAAAAGACGGTGTGGATTTAAGGACCTTTTTTGCTGAGGTACTCCCCAATTATGACCGGGAAAATGTATATCTTTCACACATCAAAAAAGTAATACAATGGTACAACTTGTTGTTGAAAACCGGAATGATGAAATTTGAAGAGGAAAAAACAGAAAAGGAAGAAAAAGCAGAAGAATCCAAATCCGACAAGGGGGAGACGGAAGAATAGACAGACTGCAAACACAAAAACTAAAGGATGTTCGATATGAATGTCCTTTTTTTTATTGAATACCAAATGATGATGGTTTTCATCTTTGATCAAAAAGAATCATAATTCCAAAAAAATCTTTACGGTAATCAAAAAAAATGTACTTTTATGCCCTCATTTAAAAATGGAAGAAATTGTATAGGATAGAATCGAAAATTGACACGGGTTCAGCGAGTTTTAAGCAAAACAAAGAGGCTTATTCTCAACTCTTAGAAGAGTTTAGGACGATTGTAAAAAAAGTAAAGGCAGGGATTCCAAAATCAGTGGAACGCCACAAAAAACGCGGAAAGCTTTTGGCAAGGGAGCGTATAGATCTTTTATTGGATCGCAATACTCCGTTTTTGGAGCTTTCGACTTTGGCTGCCTATGGGCATTATGACAATCAATTTCCTTCGGCGGGGGTCATTACGGGAATAGGAGTCGTGCATGGCAAAGAAGTGATGATCGTAGCAAACGATGCGACTGTCAAAGGCGGTACGTATGTGAAGGAAACGATCAAAAAGCATGTACGTGCGCAGCAGATTGCCATGGAAAACCGTCTTCCTACCATCTATATGGTAGATTCGGGAGGAGTCTTTTTGCCGGAGCAAGCAGAGGTGTTTCCCGACAGGGATAACTTCGGAAGATTTTTTTTCAATCAGGCGAGAATGTCCGCAGCCGGCATTCCCCAGATCTCCATCGTCATGGGTTCCTGTACTGCCGGCGGTGCTTATGTTCCCGCTATGAGTGATGAAACGATTATTGTCAAAAATCAAGGTACTATTTTTATCGGAGGACCACCATTGGTCAAAGCTGCTACCGGTGAAGTCGTAACGCCCGAAGAGCTGGGAGGTGCGGATGTACATACCGCTATTTCCGGCGTTGCCGACCATTTTGCCGAAGATGACCGTCATGCTATCCGGATATGCCGAAATATCCTTGAAACAATCACAGCCCGTGAATATCAAGAATTGGAAATTGCTGGTGTCGAAGAGCCTTATTATGACCCCGAAGAGCTGTATGGTATCGCACCCGTCGATCTTCGCAAACCCGTAGATGCCAAAGAGATAATCGCACGTATCGTGGACGGAAGCCGTTTTCAAGAATTCAAAGCGAGATATGCACCTACTTTGGTTACCGGTTTTGCCCGTATTATGGGAATGCCGGTCGGCATTATTGCCAACAATGGTGTTTTGTTTTCAGAATCTGCCTTGAAAGGAGCTCATTTTGTAGAGCTTGCCGCTTCGCGAAATATTCCATTGGTTTTTCTTCAAAATATTACCGGATTTATTGTCGGAAAAGAATATGAACACAAGGGTATTGCCCGCGACGGAGCAAAATTTGTACATGCTGTAGCCAATGCCGATGTTCCTAAATTTACGGTAGTGTTTGGTGGTAGCTTTGGCGCCGGTAATTATGCTATGGCCGGCAGAGCTTATGATCCGCGTTTGCTGTTTATGTGGCCCAATGCCAAAATATCTGTGATGGGTGGCGAACAAGCCGCCAATGTCTTGATACAGGTCAAAGAAGACCAATTGGCACGCCGCGGCGAAAAATTGAAAGATGAGGTTCGCGAAAAAATGAGACGGGAGATATTGGAAAAATATGAATTTGAAGGCTCGGCATATTATAGTACCGCTCGCCTTTGGGATGACGGAATTATTGATCCGGTGGATACCCGCAAAATTTTGGCAATGGGAATCGCTGCTTCGCAAAATAAAAAGTATCCCGAAACGAAAAATGGAATTATCAGGATGTAAAACCTCCATACAATCAACGGAAAGATGAACAAGAAAGTAATAATTGTCACCGGAGCTTCTTCGGGTATCGGTGAAGCGTTGGCGATGAAGTACGCACAACGGAATGTGCGGCTGGTGTTGGCAGCTCGCAACATTGAAAAATTGGAAAAAATACAATCCATACTTTCCGCCCAAGGCGTGGAAACATTGATAGAAAAAACGGATGTGAGCAAAGAGGAAGACTGTAAACGCCTGGTCGAAAATACAATCCGGAAATTTGGAAGTATTGATATTTTGATCAACAATGCCGGTATTTCAATGCGTGCTCTGTTTAAAGATGTCAAATTGGAAGTGGTGCGTCGCCTCATGGATGTTAATTTCTGGGGTGCTGTGTATATGACCAAATATGCTTTGCCGCATTTGTTGAAAACCCAAGGTTCGGTGGTAGGCGTGTCTTCGATTGCCGGTTTCAAAGGATTGCCGGGCAGAACAGGCTATTCGGCTTCCAAATTTGCATTGCAAGGATTTTTGGAGGTTTTGCGAATCGAAAATCTAAAAACAGGTTTGCATGTGTTGATAGCAGCCCCCGGCTTTACTACATCCAACATTCGAAATACCGCCCTGTCGGCAGATGGAAGCCAACAGGGAGAATCGCCGAGAGATGAAGACAAAATGATGAGTAGCGAAGAGGTAGCTCAACGTATTATCAATGCAATTGACAAACGAAAAAAGATACTCGTCCTTACTTCACAAGGTAAATTGACAGTGTGGTTGAATAAGTTTTTCCCGTTTTGGTTGGACAAAATGGTGTACAATCATCTGGCAAAGGAGGATGATAGTCCTCTCGCTTAGTGTCGGCTATGACTTCTTATTGAATTGAATTTCTTATTAGGATGCAAGACTACAAATCGCACATACTCACATTAATACAGTACTCAACATTGGCTTTTATTTTGGGAACAAACTCTTGGTTTTCTGACCATATTGGCTTGCTGATTTTGCAAATAGCAGGACTTGTCACCGGACTTTGGTCAATTTTGACTATGTCCGGAAGCAAACTTA
>CAZLTF010000125.1:0-6467 GCA_964562195.1 uncultured Bacteroidales bacterium
GTAGGGTCTGCTGAAAATCACAGAAGTGCCATCATTTTTTTATTTGTGAAAGGGCAGAGCGTTAGGAAAATGTCCGCTGAACATTTTTAGCGAATGAGCCAGCTTGCAGCGTTGGCAATATATATACTTCGAATCGAACAACTTAGAAAAGAGAGATACTTCTGTGATTTTCAACAAACCCTATTTTTGCGTAACTCATTCTCTCTCTGTTGTTTGAAAATATTTTTCAGCAGCCCCTAAATCATTACTCTATCATACAAAAAAACATTACTTTTGCTGCAAAAGAGCTATCCTGCTGAGGGGAATTATTCCAAGGCAGCAAATAAACAAAATAATTAGTGCCCAATGGTAAAAAAAGAAAAGAAAAAAATTAAACTTGAAATTGGAAGTGGAAAAAATCCCCGTACAGATTACTTGACCTGTGACATAAGAGATTTACCACAAGTTGACTATGTCTGCGATGCTCATAGTTTACCTTTTGATGACGGGCAAGTAGATGTAATATTTTCGAGGCACTTGATTGAACATTTCACATTAAAAGAATTTTTGAAAGTTCTTGAAGAATGGAACAGAGTCTTAGATATCGGTGGAGAAATATATATTATCTGTCCAAATTTACTTTGGCATTTAGATCAAATTCTAAAAGGAGATCATAAGTCATTTTACAACAAAAATCCGGGTAGTAATGACAGATATTGGGGATTTGGAAGTCTTTTTGGGTGGCATCAAGATGATTACGACATTCATAAATTTGGCTATTATTTTGAACTATTGCAAGATATTTTAACAGAATTCGGATTTTATAAAATCGAAGATCTAACAAATACAGGAAAAGGATATGAAAATGAGCCTTGGCATCTGGAAGTTCGTGCAATAAAAAAACAAAATTCAATCAATTTTACAGAAAGTAAATTTTACAGCCACTTTGATGTAAAACATTAAAGAGAAAAATATTCTCTCCCGATTAACAATATGTGTTTCAGTATCTTCTGCGGTATGATCAAGCCAAGATAAAGCCTGAAAGTCTAAATTCAAAAACAATGTAGTCAATAAAGAATATAGTTTTTGAAAATTTATCGCGCCTACCTATATAGTCTTCTGAAAATCACAAAGTTGCCCTCATATTTTATATTTGTGAAATAATACAATCGGATCTGGTTTGCACCTTCTTCCATTTCTATAAACAAAAACATTGAGAAAGATAATCCCTCTCATCATCACCAAACTTTTATCAAATTTCATCCTTATGACTGTATCTGCCAGCTTTTTTTTATTTTGCATTGAGAAACAGTCATTTATATCTCAAGCGAAAAAAAACAATAGTCTTAAGGCAACCTTTTGCACTTGACTTTCGTAAATATATTGGAAGGCATTAATAAAAAGACTTCATCAAGATAATATGATTATTGACATAAAAACAGAATAGTCCAATTATCCAATAAATTCGGTTTGATGCGAACAAAAGCCACCAAAAACAGGTGGCTTTCTCCTTGAGGCAACCTCTTGAACGTTTCATTCGTTATATAAGTGAGTCAAGTCTGACAAGAATAATTCTTTGTTGCAAACAAGAAAGAAAGCATCAAACAAACAAGACTTAACTTACTGTAAATATGGACTATTACTTGCACACAAGCAAGAGAATATCAACAAAATATTGTTCATCGGGACACATCAATAATAATGGAAATTACATAAAAAAATAAAAGGCTTTTGAAAAATATTTTTTACTAATTTTATCGAATGCATCAGCAATGGACGGAAGAGAAAATAATTGCGGGTTGTAAAGATAATAAAAGGAAGGCTCGCAAAGCTTTGTATGATAGATATCACAGATATTTATTGGGGATTGCTATGCAATATGCTAAAGATAAACAAGAAGCAGAATCCATTTTATTGGAAGGAATGATGAAAATTTATGACAACATCCACACTTTCAAAGGGTTAGCATCATTTATTGCATGGATGAAAAGAATCATAATCAATACTGCAATTGATAAAATCAGGAAAGAACAAAAATTCTCCTTTCTTGTTTCGATTGATGATGTTGTTGATAATTCGGAAATTTATGTCGAAATGGACGAAGAACTATCGCTCCAAAAAATCTTAAAATCCATCCAAAGTCTTCCTCCTCAATACCGCTTGGTTTTCAACTTGTTTGCCATTGAAGGATATTCACACCAAGAGATTGCAGACAAGCTGAATATCTCGATCGGGACATCCAAATCCAATCTGCATAAATCGCGAAAACGATTAAAAGAATTATTAAAAGAATATAGATAAAAGAAACTCAATAATATAGATTCACACAAGATAAATAGTAAATAAAATGAAAACAAATTTGGACCATTTCATCAAAAAACGCTTGGAAGGCTATCAAGAGAAAGCCTCAAAGCTACTCTGGTACCGCCTTATACTAAGAAGTTTTCTACATACGGTTTTGGGAAAAATGATCGTCGCACTCGTTACGATTTCCAGCATAGGCATTGTCGTTTTCTTCATTATATCCCTTTTCCAAAAACAATCTTCATCACAAGAACAAAAGCTCAATAGTAATAATACAATTGTTTTACAAAACACAAAACAAGAAAAAACATATGATAAACAAGACTCAAACATAGTAGATTCCAATTCGTTCACCGGCAACAAAAAACAGCTCAACAAAAAAAGCACTTCCTATTCCAAAGATACCTCAATATCCGTTTTGCACAATCCCGCTACACAAAGCCCCGTAAAAAACATACGCAGATACCCCAAAAAAAAGATGAATACAATAGGTCTTTCCGCTTCTTTGACACAGGTTTCACAAAATAATACTAAGCCAGATAACAATGAGAATATCATTTCCACTTTTAATCAAGAAGCCAATCGTACTCATTTTCCAAATACCATAACTCCTATTCCTGCAAAAGAATATAAAATTCACCGGACTCAGACCTATTTCCAAACGAAAAGGAATGCAATCAAAATGAAACGGGGCTTTTTTTCCAGTACAAATGAAATAAGTTTGTATTTTATGCCTTCACTCAATCAAACCGTATTTGGGAAAAATGCAGAATATCAAGACCATATCAAAATCCGTGAAAATGCGGAGAAAGTTAGCAATGCATATTCGAGTGGTCTTTTTTTGAAGCATCATTTTGATGACAGGCATTTTGTCGAGACAGGCATTAATCTAACATACGTTCTCAATGATATCCAATATCATACCGTGAATAAATTTTATGACGAAGAGAATAGCTATTACATCTACGATACTACTTGGCAAATAATAGGAGGCTATCCGCCGGATTCTATCGCAATTATCGATTCCACTTTTTTTCCGGTATATGCCAACAAAGTTTTCGATGCAGATTCAAAACAGGAATTTCAATATTTTAGTATCCCGCTACTATTCGGATGGAAAATGGTCAAAAAAAATATTAAAATAGAATTGTCTTTGGGAGCAACGATCGGATGGTTGGAAAACAAAAAAGGCGAAATACTCAAATTTACCAATATGGAAACCATCTCGCTAAAAGAAAGCACGAAGAGCATTTTATTTCAACAAATGGGCAGATTGAGGCTTGGATATCAACTGGATAAAAACATCAATTTGTTTGTTGCACCGCAATATACATTTCAGCTAAACACCTTAAACAAAAGCTCATACCCGATTCGATTCAGGTTCTTAAACTTTGGAATAGGATTTGGGCTTGCCTATAAATTTTAGGAAAAAGAGAGACACACGCCTATCGTTTCATCGGAGATGGCAATACGGGCAAACGGTTTTTCTCGATGCGTGAAACGCCAAAAATTTCGACCTTTGGAATCAAAATACTGCTGGGCGCTATGATGCTTACAGGCACATTCAATATGGCATTGACTACATTCTCCCCTTCCCCGGCATCCAGTCTTTCGTCCATAGATTTTATAGGATGAGGGATAAAATCCACACCGCGTATCAAGGTTTCTTTTCCGGTTTTGACATCTACTTTATAAACACCGACCGGTTTTTCTCCAAACATATTTTTGACCAGCAAATAATACTTCAAATTTAGCATCTTGGCATAGCTTTTGGCTTGTTTGACAAGTTTTTTATATTTCAATGGTTTTTTTATCGAAACCTTCAACACACCGGGAGAAATAGTCTTGCCAAGCATTCCTTGAGAGGTGATATAATGCCGGGTATGTCCATTGGAATGCGAATAAGTCAAACTCGGAATGCGCCCGTTAAACAGGCCCTTCAAGACTCCTTTCTCGACAATCACAAAAGGACTTTGAGGAACGATGCCATCTGCATCATTGGGATAATAGCCAAACAACTTTTCTCCATTGTAGCTTTTTTGTTGTGAAATATCCAATACGCTCAGATGAGGATGAAATATCTTTTTCCCGATCTTGGCTTCTATTGAATTGTAGGGTGGTTTGGTAGGCATATATAGATTGGTAGAATTGTCTTCCAATGGGATACGTCTCGCTACCAAAGCATCCCGGTTATTATACAAACTGTGGAAAATATATTTGCCGGCGGCATCTCCGGTAAAAATCACAGGACCGGAATATTTTTCTTGCAAAATAGGTGCTTCTTTCAAACGCAAAATATACTCTGCAAATTCTCGGACACGTGCTTCCATAGTCTCATAAGAAGGCAAATCGGACGGACTTGCCGCACTGAAAATAAGGGTTTCGGAAATCGCTTCACCTTCCTCTACAGGCATCCCAGCATCGACTTGTACCGCAATCAGACAATAGGGAGTTTTCACTTCAAAGCCCTCACTGTTCACATAATAGATAGTTGAATTTACGGCATTCAACGAAATGTCAGAGTTTTGAATATCAGGATATTCCAAAAATACGTTGGAAAGTCTCTTTATTTTTTCTTTCCATTCATCAAAAGGTAGTTCATAATCCGGAGAGTCATTCAGTAGGATTCTTGCTTTCTCCATCGAGAAATCCGCCGGAAAATAATCCTCTTTTTTGATATGATTCTTTTGAAGAAAAGCCATTTTTATTTTATAATGCATATTTGCCGAACGATACAGGCTTTCCATCGATGACCAAACAGCCCTCCGAATGCCGTAATAATCCGGCTCTTTGGGCAAATCGATTTGAATTCCTGTTTCCCCTGCGGGAATGACAGTTGAAGATGATTCAAAATTCTCATCCGTCAGATCATAGTCTCCGATCATCAGACGCGAAGAGTAAGAAGGGACGATCTGATGCCTCGCCTGGAGTATTGCTCCCAAAGATGCACTAATCGTATATATGGCTGAATTAGAGTATGTAAACGCCATATAAAAAGGAGGCTCGTGATCCGGCAAACGAAGGCTATCCATATCACGATCAATCTCATCTTTCAAGGCTTTGAAAACAATATCATCATACGAATCAACAATCTTCTCTTGTGCATTTGCATTTGAGAAAACAAAGATGAGTAGAATAAAATAAATAATTCTTTTTGAAATACTTGTCATAAAATCTTTCTTAATGTTTTGCATTTGCTCCGGGCATTGATAAGATGGTCGGAACGAAGTCCGATTGTTGTTTCTTTTGAATTTCCAATTGTTTTACAAACAAAGAAGGAGAGACGGCACTGACAGGTACGCTTCCCGACTCGGCACCACAAACCCCATTGAAGATAGCAGCTGTATCTCCGACGGCACTTATCTTTGCAAACATTGCCAGAGGTGTACCGATAATATTGACTCCGCGCACCAATTCATCGGGGCGACCGTCGGCATAAACGCGATACACGACTGTCGGCATCACATTGAAAGCATTGGGAGTGCGCCTTCCTGTCAAGGTAAACCCACCAACGACTTCTTTGAAAAGATAGGCATATTCTTTGTTTTGATTTTTGCATTCTCGAATAAGCAATTCCCGCAATTGAGCATCTGTATGCGGAGCGGTGGTCGTCACGATAAGGTTCGATTGTCTGGACATTGTTTTGATTCCGGCTTGTGCCCTGCCATGTCCGTTGGAATGTTGAAAATTTTCAAGCGGTGTGCGCGACATTAAAAAATTCTTTAAGATCCCATTCTCGACTACACTTACTCTTTGCGCTTTCACTCCTTCATCATCATACAAATAATAACCTTTGAGGTCCGTACCATTCAGATTTTTGCGCATAGGATCAAAAACCACACTGATATCCGTAGGCAAGACCTCTTTTCCGATTTTATTCTTAAAAGTCTGTCCGTCCTCTTTTTGTTTCAAACGTTGTCCTTCTACACGATGACCAAAAATCTCGTGAAAAAACACACCGGCAGAGCCGGCAGACAAAATGGCCGGTCCTTCATACGGACCAACGACAGGAGCTTCGCGGAGCTTCAATAATTGATCTTTCATCGCAACAAGATCTTTGCGCACCTTCTCGTCCGTTGGCATTCCATCGACAGTATGCGAAAAATATGATTTATACAAAGGCAATGTCATCCCGTCATCGGCACGAATGACAGCTTGTATCATCAATTGTACTTCGGTTCTAT
>CAZLTF010000126.1:0-6099 GCA_964562195.1 uncultured Bacteroidales bacterium
TAGCTTGGATAAATAGAATGTCCCGTGTTTTGGAGTGTATGTCAAAAGGGAATTGTATCCGGATTGGTTCGGACGAAATGATTTTCAGAAGGCTGGTGTCATAAATAAATGCTACGTCAATGCCTCTTTTGTCCGGAGACTCATAATGGATATAGCGGAGAGGAAGGGAGCGAAGTGGAGAATAATGAAGGAGTAATTTCAATACGTGTTCATTTTCAATCTCACACAAGCCTAATGCTGCAATTCCATTCCATTCGGAAAGTGCCATATAGGTCTTTGCAATACCGTTTATCTTGTGATATAATTTTCGCTTGTTCCAATGATGATTGCCTTCGGGAAGAAAATCATAATCTTTTTTTAGGCTATCATGCTGTGTGTCAAATAGATTCTCGACATTGTAAAATGCAATGCGATATATATTCGATTCTTGAGCGAAAACTTGATTTGCGAAATGAAGAAGAAGCAATAATATGAATAGAGTGAGAAATATCTTCCGGTTTATGCTTGTATTTTTCAAAATTCCGGTTAATTTTGATTCTTATCTTTCATCTCTTTTAAGCTCTGAAAAATATCAAAATTGGATTCATTTTCTTCAATGTTTGCACAGGCTTTCAAGGCATCGGTGGCAGATTCGTTGAAACCTTTTTTGCTCACCCATATTGCAGCTTGATAGCGAATCGCAAGGTCTTTGTGTTTTAGCAATTTCTTGATAACTTTCTTCTGACTTTTTGTGTCATCGGAGGTTGCCATATAGAGGTTGAGGGCATGCAGTTGAATGTCAGGGTCTTTGTGAAATAGTAAATTCTTAAATGTATTGCTTAATCCGGCAAGATAAGCTTGTTGTGTGCTGTTTCCTGATTTGTAATATCCGTCCAGATAGGTGAGAATATTTCGCTTAAAATCTGTGGTAGCTTCTCCTTCGAGAATGGAAACGATATCCGCAATAGCTTTTTTATCATTGTATTGAACCAATACTTTGATCATTGCTAATAGGCGGTTGGTATGTTGTATATCGGCTGCCACCCATTTGAGGTGTTTCTTCAACATAAATTCCACTTTGGCTTTAATATCTCCTTTGCCTAATGAAACCAATGATTTTACACAAGCATCTACAAGTTTCTCATCGCCGTTGAGCATTTGTCCGATAAGAGAATTGCCGGTCATTTGATTGTCAATCTTGCCCAAAGCATAAATAATGGTCTTTTTCTTGTTGGTAGGAAGCGGTGAATAAATAAGTGAGTTTAGATAGCCAGCCATGTTGTTGAGATGGTTGTTGTAGATTGCCATTACGGCAGGAATTTTCACTTTGTCCGAACTATTCTCAAAGACAAATTTGATAAAGCGTTCTTTTAGTTCATCGGAGATGGATGAATATTCCAGCGAATTCATTGCATCAATCCGGTTTTGTTCATCCGCCGAGTATATGTTGGCTTGAATCTCGGATTCAGGAATGATTTTATTGGTATTTGTGTAGTAATTATCCTTTATTAGTAGCTTAGGAGTGGAGTAATAGGGAGCACCATTGCTAAAATTAATCATCACTTTTATCTCAAATGCCCAGTCCGAACAAGCTCTTTTTACGTTGGGAACAAAAGTCAATGAAAATTCTTTGGTTTCGCCCGGTAAAATTGAAATGTCAGGATATTCGGGAATATAAACGGTAGCGTTTTTGGGTTCAAAATGAAAGGTGTAATCACTCAATGGTTCTTTCAGTCCTTGATTGACTTTACAATCGAAGGTTCCTTTGTTTACTTGAATTACCCCTCCTATTGAATCGATATGAATCTCTTCTTTCGTGTCATTCTTGAAAGAATAGACGAAAGAAAAGTTAGAATTATCAAACTTCTCCTTGATTAGTGTTTGTCCGAAAATATGATTGACATATATGACAGACAAAACTACAAAAGAAAATATTACCCTCTTCATGTTAGACAAAATTTATGCTCCTTGTAACACTCAACCCAATTTTTATTGCTAAAAATCCCTCGTGCTTCCAACGGTATATTAAATATCCTTACCTAAAACTCGCTGCAAAAGTAAAAAAAAAACCGATATCCCTTAAAAATATCAGTTTTTTTTTTTGTTTGTGCGGATGAAGGGACTCGAACCCCCACATCTCGCGATACTAGACCCTAAGTCTAGCGCGTCTACCAATTTCGCCACATCCGCAAAAGTCCTGCAAAAATAATTAAATATTCTATTTGCAAACTTTTTATTATAAAAAAATACCCTTTTGTAAATGTCATAGTATCAGTGTATAAGGGCTGTGTTTTCTTTGGAAGATGATTTTTTGGCTTGTGTTTTACCTCTTTTGAACTTGATAATCATTTTTGGAAGACCGGTCCTCTGTGATGGAGAATTGTTTTTGCAAATTGATTTATTTGGAAAAAATTGTATGGAAAATATCATTTCGTTTTGACTGTTTTTTTTTGTGATTCTTAATTTATTTTTTTGTCTTATGGTAAAATTTAGCTGCAAAAATTGCATCTTTTTCATCTAAGGCGTGGTTTTTGCTTCTCCTAAATGTGTAAATAATGCAATTGAAATATGAAAAATAAGCTGTTTAAAGAAATAAATGCCTATCTACTAAAAAATGAATTGAAAAACGCAATTGAATCATTAAATTCGTTTGTCAAAATTGCTAATCTTGGAGAGTTTCTGCCTGCAATAGAGATAATCGACCAATCTTATTCATCTTTGCTTACATATTTTATCAAAGGGGTGGAGGATAAAGAGAGAGATTTGTATATCAGTAAACTGAAAGATGACATCTTGTCATTGAATATTCAAATCCGGAACAGATACAAATTTCAAAAACAATCGGACATCTATTCTATTATGAAAAAGAATTTCATAGAACAGCATCCTCCGTTTGCCGGGTATTCCATAAATGAAAATTCCATTTGGACAATTGAACAGATCGAACAAGTGCTGGATATGACTTTGTATTTGACAAGTTTGAACTCCAAAGAAGAATTGTTGTTTATGAACTTTATGAATGCGGAATCTGTAGCTGACTATTATAAAGGACTATGGGTGAGCCTTTTGACGATTAATGCGGTCTTGGAGTTTCAATGGAATAAATTAGTATTTCTATCCAAATTTGTAAACAAGACACCAGCCATCGGACAGCGTGCTATCGTAGGGCTTTTTCTTATTATGATTTTGCATGATGAGATGATGCCTTTTTATGAGGAAAAGATACGTGAAGAAATACGTCCGCTGGTTAATAGTATGAATATTAGTGAATTGGTTGTGCAGTTTATACGTGCGCAGGATACCGAGCGAATAGAAAAGCGAATCAATAATGATGTTCTTCCGGATATGATGAACCAAAATGACCTTATCAGAGAAAAACTAAATAGTCTGGACTGGGAGGATACGGATGAAAATCCTGACTGGGAAGAATTATTTCACAATTCACCGGAAATATTGGATAGATTGCAAGAAATTTCGGAGATGCAACTCGAAGGGAATGATACCTTTATGTCTGCTTTTAGGCATTTGAAGAGCTTCTCTTTTTTTGATTCAATTCCCAATTGGTTGATGCCTTTCTCGGCAGAACATCCGGCACTGAAAGAATTGGATCAAGAGTCACCGGAGTTCAAACAACTTATGCTTGATAAATTGGAGAAGAGTTTTCATATTTGTAACTCGGATAAATATTCTCTCTTATTCAATATAAAAAATATGCCATCGGCTCAGAAAGATATGATTGTCAAAATGATGAAAGCCGAGCTTTCGGGAATAGAAGAAATTGCAAAAGATGAAGCAATTTTTGATCAAAATGCAGCCGGAAAACATATATTGGTGCAATATATGCAGGATCTATACCGGTTTTTTGAACTTTCTCCTTGGAAAAATGAATTCCAAAATATTTTTAAATCCGATATTCGTATTTTTAAGACTACTTTCTCAAAAGTCTTTCTTATAGACAACTCCGAAAGCCGGTCTATTGCTGAATTTTATTTTGTAAATAAAAAATTTCAAAATGTCGTGGATGGGTTTGAAATGTTGAAATTGGAACCCCAAAAAGATATTTTTGAAAAGATGGGATATGCATATCAACAACTAAAACAGTATGAAAAAGCAGTGGAAAATTATCGTAAAGCTGAGTTGTTTGATGATGAAAGCACGTGGAATAGAAAAAAAACAGCCTATTGTTTAAAAAAGAATGGGAAATTTGATGAAGCCTTGCAGATCTATTTAGAGGTCGAAAGCCTCGAACCTGAAAATATTAATCTCTTGAAGTCAATAGCATATACATATTTGGATATGAATGATTATCCGAAAGCTTTATCGTATTTTCAAAAAATGGAAAAACTCAACGAACAAAGCTCAAATCTTTTTCGTGCTATTTCTTGGTGCTATTTCAATTTGAATGAAGCTTCGGTTGCTAAAGAGTATTTAAACAGAATTGATTTGCAAGATTTTACCAGACACGATTATATCAATATGGGACATTTGGAATTTGTAAATAATAACTATTTGCTTGCACAGACTTTTTACAAAAAGAGCATCGCTTTGTCCGGACAAGGAATGAAGGTCTTTTCTCTTAGTTTTCGTGAGGATATTCCAATCTTAATGCAATATCATATCTCGCAAAAGGATATTTTGCTTATGCTCGAAAGTTTACGATATTAATTTTTGGTCTCATTCATCCACAATCAGGAACAACATGAAGCCGAAGGGGGAAGTTTGTCTTTCATAATTTTATGATAGTAAAAAAATGCTACCTTTGCAAAATGAAAAGAACATTTGCAGTCGTGTTGAGCCTCTTGTTTGTTATGCAGCTTTTTTCGCAGAGCGAGGAAGTTAAGAATACGTCCAAAAGACTTTCTCTTTTGTATGGGCAGACTTACAGTCTAAAAATTGATAAAACCTATTCCCGCCTTGCAAAACAAGGGCTTTCGCATCATTTCAACTTAGGCTATGTGAGGATTACGGAGTCTCAAATAATGGATATCCAGACCCATTGGCGCTCAGGAAAGTTAAATTCAAACGGAAACAAAATCAATCTGATTAATGATCTTGCTTCGATACTGAGATTTCGTTATTTACGAAAAACAGACCGGTTTAGTAAAGAGAAATTATCGGTCTATGCAGGTGGAAATATCCATTTTCGTGCGAACATCTGGTTTCCACCTCCCCATACGTTAAGATATGGTTGGGATATGAATCTTGGGCTTGGACTTTCGACTACAATCATTTATCAAATAAAGCCTCGATGGCAGTTGCAATATGATATGGATCTTTCGCTTTTGGGAATATTGTGGCGATCGCACAACAATGGACAACAGTTGGTTACCGAAGAAGTGCAATTGGAAAATGGGACAATGGCTTCTGCTTTTGAAGTCCCGCGCTTCGGGCATCTCTTCAATGCCTTCTATTTTGATCATTTATTGGTGTTGGATTATAATTTTTCAAAAAGGCTTGATTTTCAATACCATTTAGCCCTTTCATACCTACATCTTCTAGCTCCATTGGTAAAAAAAGGTTATCAAATTAGCAATCAAATCGGATTAACCTATAAATTTTAAGCAATGAAAAAAATACTCTATTCACTCTTAGTGTTTATGTTAGTCTCTTCTTGCGACAAGGATTTGACAATAGATACATCACCCAAAGCGGATTTTGAATTATTCATTGAGTACCTCAAAAATGATTATGCTTATCGTGATATGCAGGATTTTACAATGGATGAACTGAGAGAAAAATATCTTCCGCAAATAGAAGCAAACAATAGCAAACAGCAATTGGCAGACATACTAATGGAAATTATGTTCAATGAGATTCGTGATCCACACGTTTATCTGAAAAGTGAAGAGCCGGTACTTTTGAGTACCGTAGTGGAGAGAAATCCGCAGGACAGGGAGACTATTGCCCCGCTTTTTGATGAGATTACCATCCGGCAAAATACAGAGTTTTATACTTCCGGTACCGTAAAGGGAAATCCGGAAATCGGGTATTTGTATATTAGGGCATTCAATTCGGATTTGGGTGGTTCAACTTCTTTGGGTGTGCATCCGGGTGTCAAAGAGATTGATGCCTTCCTTACGGAATTGATTGATCTGGGCGTGGAGTCGATGATTGTGGATA
>CAZLTF010000127.1:0-6763 GCA_964562195.1 uncultured Bacteroidales bacterium
CAAGACGGAGGACATAATAGCAACCCCTCAGGAGCTCACACAGGAAGCTATAATGCATTTCTCTACAACCCATCAACTACTGCAAATGTTACCAAGCTTGTCACACCGCAATTGGATCTGTCGGGAATGTCCTCTGCGACATTAACATTCTGGCATACACAAGCATTTTGGGATCCGGATCAAGATGAACTGCGAGTTTATTACAAAACTTCTTCCGGTGGATCATGGACGCTTCTGTCAACTTATACAAATGACATATCATCATGGACTCAGGAAACGATCAGTCTGACTTCTTTGAGTGGAGATTATTACATCGCCTTTGAAGGAACGGCACAATATGGACACGGAGTCTGTATAGATGACGTAAGTGTAGATGGTACGACAATAAACAACAATACTTGCTCAGGAGCTATTGCCATCAATGAAGTTACGGACATGGCTTTTGACACGGGAAGTGGTGCTACTGCCAGTGGTGTCAATCCGGGCTGTGGCGGAGGTACCGATCCGATTGATTTATGGTTTGCATATACCGCTACTGCTACCGCTACCGCTACCATAGATTTGTGTGGCAGTAATTATGATACAAGGTTAGCAGTATATGATGCTTGTGGTGGAAGTGTCCTAGCTTGTAATGATGATGCTTGCAATCTACAATCATCTTTAGAAATAGCCGTGACCAATGGTACGACCTATTACATTCAGGTAGGTGGCTATAATTCAAGTACCGGAACAGGAGATATGACCATCACTTTAAGTGACCAATGGGCAGGAGGTACATCAACAGACTGGAATGATGGAACAAACTGGGATTCAGGTGCAATTCCTACTGAATCTGTTAATGTTACGATCGGTGCCGGTGCTTCCAATTATCCTGTATTGAATAGTGATATTTCAATCAATGACAACTCCGGAACATACAACTGTAAATCGCTGACAATTCAAAATGGAGGACAATTAGAAGTTTATCATTCACATGACATGAAAGTTCTGGGAGATCTGATGATAGAATCAGGCGGAACCTTGCTCCTTGGTGATGATCTTGACATCCAGTCCGGCGGTAATTTGGTAATCACCGGCGGAACAGTTGCAAACAATTACAATTGGGGGCACTATGGAGACATCTTCTTCCGCGACGGATCAACAGGGTATATGATCGGTGGTACTTTGACCGCCTATGATCAATTGGAATTTTACAATACAACATTCTCTATTACCGGAGGAGAAACTCATTGTGGAGGAACCAATGATGAGACAAGTATTATTAATAACACAAATATGGTAAATCTTCCTAATTTCATTATAGATGCCGACTGTAAAGCAAGATTGCAATCCACATCAACCGACACTCTTGCAATAGGTGATTTTACGGCTAATGCCGGTAGTGCTTTCACGCTTGATGCCGGTAAAACCGTTCATATTAGCGGAGATGCAACTTTTGTATCGGATGCTACCGGACTTGCCTCACTCATTCAGAATGGTGCATTGATCATTGATGGAAATACGGATTATCAACAATATCTCACCGCCGACCAATGGCATCAAATAGCACCTGTAGCAACTCCGGCAACAACCGGTATTTACACAGACATATTTTTATATGACTGGAGTGAAGCGGACAGTGCTTACAATTATCATTCGGTAGTATATGATCCTCTCAATCTGGGTGAAGGATATTATGTATGGAATCCCGATACGCCAAGAACCGTTCATTTTGATGGCAGCTTCAATAATGCAGACCAAACCATCAACCTGTCATACACTCCATCCACATATACTTCCGCCGCCTCAACAGGGTTTAATCTACTTGGAAATCCTTTCCCTTCTTATCTGACACACGCCAATGCATGGACAATGACGAATGTGGATGCAACTATCTATGTATGGAATAGCTCGACAGGCAACTACACCACAATGAATCCAAATATTCAAGGAATCGATTCTATCATTCCTCCAAGTCAAGGATTTTATGTGAAAGCAAATGCTGCAAGTGCCTCCATCACTATTCCTGCTTCCGAACGCACCCACAATAAGGCAACTGCATTTTACAAAAATGAAAATATTGGACAATACATCACGCTGGAAGTCGTCGGAAATGGTTCTGCCGATCAAATTATGATTGTACCAAACGAAAATGCAACATACGATTTTGACCATGAATATGATGCTTATGATCTACGTGGTTTGAAAAATGCACCTCAACTATATATGCCTATTGACGGAATAGACTACAGTATAAATGTCGTCCCTCAAATCAAGATAGAAGATATTTATCCGGTTGCTTTGCAAGTCGGCGAAACACTCCAATATGAAATAAAATTGCTTTCCTCCGAACTGACAGAGCAATTTAATGAAATACTATTGGAAGACCTTCAAACACAAAATCTTGTGAATCTCAAAGAAACAAATTATCTATTCGCCGCTTCACCCAAAGATGTAGCACACCGCTTCAATCTTCGTTTCTCTTCTCCGGCAGGTATTGAAAACAATACGAATGACTTTGTAAATATTTATAGTGTGAACAATATCATATATGTACAAAGTGAATTGACCGAAGGTGAAATTAACGTTTATGATATGTTGGGGCAAAAAATAGCTTCAAAAAGTATCACAGGATCAAATATGGAAATTCGGATGGAGAATGCTCAATCATATTATTTGGTTGAACTGAGAGGAAAAAATAATATCTATTCTAAAAAAGTTTATATCAAATAAATTTTGAGTCTTACTATTCAAAAAGCCCGTTCTCAGGAATGGGCTTTTTCTGTTTTAGCTACATTGAGCCACAAGGAATATGAAAAATTTTGATATATTATGTCCGATAATAAAATACAAGGCAAAATAACGTTTTTCCCAACAAATCCTGCATATATTTTATGCTCAAAGAAAGTGTTTTTGTTTCACAAACCCTACATTAGGACTACGATAGTATATTAAGAAGTTCAATAAGATATTGCTATAAAACATTAAAGAAGAAGAAAAAGAAAAAGAAGAAACAAAAATAGAAACTCAACTACAGAATAAATGAAACAATCTACACAAATGGAGATATTATTAGCTTTGAAAACATTATAATAATAAATTGAATCCTATCTTCAAAAAATATTGAAATATGAAAAAAACATAGTTTTACTATCCGGATTTCTCTTGTTTATGACTCTGATTAATGCCCAAGACGGGTTTGAACTGCAAGGAGAATATGTAGGCTTTTTGGACAATCGCGAGTACTTTAACAAGCACAATCGTGCACAAACTATGTTTGGCAATAGATTTGATGCGAAACTTCAAATAAAAATAGATTCTACACAAAACGTGTATGTTGGTTTGGATTATATCCATGAATTTGGAGCGGCAGCCAATACCATTTCGCTCTTTCCGGTGATTTATTATTCTTATCGCAACAGGAATATGGATTTTCAGTTCGATTCTTTTCCGAGATACAAAAATCTGGACTATCCTCATCTGATATTGACAGATACTTTGGATTATTATCGCCCCAATATAGAGGGAGCATTATTCAATTTGAAATCTAAAATTGCTCACCAAAATATTTGGATTGATTGGACGGGAAGACAAAGTGAAACAGTCAATGAGAGTTTTCTCGCAGGAACTTCCGGGAAATTGCATACAGGAATATTCTTTATAGAAAATTATTTGTATATGTATCATCATGCGGCAAAATTAACAGTAGATTCATCGTTTCACTTGCGTGACAACGGAGGAGGAATGTTGCTTGCCGGAATAGATCTAAGAAAACGCTATTTTGTCCGGTTGGCACTGGGAGGTGCATTTTCGTATGACAGGTATAGACCTGCTGATTATCAGATAAATAAGGGAATTTTTGCTGAGATTTTGCTACAATACGGATTATATGGATTACGAATGACACATTATCATGGTGAAGGACTCTCATTGGCGTATGGAGACGGGTTTTTTAGTGCCGGTGATTATACGAGAATGGATGGAGAAATAAACTTCTTTCACAAAAAATCATATCAATTTCACTTGCAGTTGTCGCTGCATTTTCTCGAAGGAGACATCAACACCTCTCAGAAACTTATTTTGAGAATCAAACTTCCGGATACTCGTCTTAAATAGGGTCTGCAGAAAAAATCCAAATACATGAAAGAGAATCAATCACATAAATATATCCGTAATGAGTCCGGTCAAAAAACAAGCAAATCAAAAGATGAAGACACTTCCGTGATTTTCAGCAGACCCTATTTTATGAAGTAATTTGTTTATTGTTGAATAATGTAGCTGTTTTGGCAGCGCCAATAAAACAAAAACTACGAATAGCATCTACCGCAAGCGGAATTTGTTTTTGAAGAATTTTCTTTTCTTCTTCATTCCATTTTCCCAATACAAAATCCACTTGATAACCTCTTTGGAAATCTTTCCCTATGCCAAATCTCAAACGGTTGAATTGAGATGTCTGAAGACTTTGAATGATATTTTCGAGTCCGTTATGTCCGCCTGCCGAACCTTTGCTACGCAGTCTGATAAGACCCAGATCCAATGCGATATCATCTACGATTATCAATACTTTTTCAATAGGAATATTCTCTTTCTCCATCCAGTATTTTACGGCTTTCCCACTAAGATTCATATAGGTAGCGGGTTTGATAACTACCAAGCTTCGTCCCCGATATTTTGTCTTTGCCATAGAGGCATAACGATCCGGCTTGAAGACCAACTCATCTTTGTCTGCAATCAATCTATCGACTATATCAAAACCAATATTATGACGCGTTCCTTCATATTCCGCACCAATATTTCCTAAACCCACTATTAAATATTTCATTTTGTTTTCCTCCTTATTTTCATTAAGATTAAACAACGAAAGTGCCAACCTATCCATTCTGTCGCCCATGGCTCTCTTCCAAAAACGCATTTTACTTTTATCTGCAAAAGTGCAAAGAAAATGAATATCAAAAAGAAAAGCATCCGATGTAGGGTCTGCTGAAAATCACAGAAGTGCCTTCATTTATTAAATTGTGAGATGATGATGTATGTATATACTTTGAATTGAACAAGTTAGAAAAGGGAGGTGCTTCTGTGGAACGAAAAAAACACCTTCTTTGAGAATAAAATAAATGCAAGAGTTTTTTCCAAAAACTCTGATTTCTCTTGCATTTCATTATTGATATTGTTATGTAATTCATTCTTTCTTACCTGTTTGAGAGTTTTTCAGAAGACCCGATGTAGATTCAAATTACAAATGCAAATTTCCCTGTAATAACTTATTAATTCCGGTATTAATCAACAAAAATCATTGAAATTTTGAATGCTGATTTCCTTCTTGAGTATGGTCGCTTTTCACTCATTGCAATGGCTTCATTTTCCATTCTCCGCTTGGATACATCATCAGATATTGTCTCTTAATTTTTTTAATATACGGGACGTAAGAATTTCTATTCCGACATGATTATTGCCACCCTCGGGAATAATAATATCTGCAAATCGCTTGGTAGGAGCAATAAATTCACGATGTCCGATTTTGACATATTTGGAATAATGAGTCAAGACATCATCGTAAGTCCTGCCTCTTTCTTTGACATCTCTTTTCATGATACGCATCAAACGATCATCGCTATCTGCCGAGACAAAAACTTTGATATCCAAGTTATCTCTGAGAAGGGAGTCTGTAAAAATCAAGATTCCTTCTACGATAATTACTTTTCTCGGTTCAATATGTATCGTTTCTTTTCCTCTTGAGCAGCTGGCATAATCATAGGTAGGCATTTCGATGGCTTGACCGGTTTTTAGCTTGTCGATATGCTTATTAAGCAGTTTAAATTCTATTGATTCCGGATGATCAAAGTTAATATTTTTTTTCTCTTCGGCACTGAGATGTCCTTGATCCTTATAGTAAGCATCTTGAGAAATGAGACTTACTGTATTTTCCGGCAAGGAGTTCATAATTTTTTTTACGACTGTTGTCTTTCCTGAACCGGATCCTCCGGCAATTCCGATGATAAGCATAATCCAAAATTTTTCTGCCTGCAAAAATATACATTTTTTTAAATGGAATGACATTGTATTATGTTTACCTTTGTAAAAATAAAATAAAAACAGAAATGACAAGATACACAATTTGCATATTGCTTTTGTTACTCGCTATTTATTCTTCCGGACAAGAGGGATTCAGGAGTATTCACATGGAGGAGTCAGCTCGATATGACAGCACAAAAATTCAAGATGATTTCAATCCTTCGGAAGATATTTTGATTCATACCCCCTCTAAATCCAACAGCGAGCTACAAAAAAGAGTTTTTGGATATCATCCCTATTGGAGTGGAAGCAAATATCTTAATTATCAATGGGATAAACTCACCGACATTTGCTATTTCTCATATGAAGTTGATCCGAATACGGGAGAGGCTTCGGACTTGCACGACTTTTTGACAAGTCCGGCGATCGACTCCGCATTGGCAAATAACGTGAAAGTACATCTTTGTATCACCTTGTTTTCAGGACATTCAACTTTTTTTTCAAGCAGCACGGCACAACAAACCTTAATCAACAACTGTATCAATCTGCTCCAATTGCGGGGAGCGGACGGGATCAATCTTGATTTTGAAGCTCTTCCTTCTTCCTTAGGAGACGAATATACTGCCTTCACGGCTAATCTTGACGCCCAAATGGAGGCTGCTTTGCCCGATGCCGAATTAAGTATGGCTACTTATGCTATCAATTGGAGTAATACATATCAAGTCACCGAGCTGAATAATTATCTTGATTTTTTTATGGTTATGACCTATGA
>CAZLTF010000128.1:0-1907 GCA_964562195.1 uncultured Bacteroidales bacterium
TCCAAACAATATACAATTTCGGATATGACCACAGACGAATTTCCTCTTGAGAGTGAAAATATAATTCCCGTTTATGAAACCAATGACGGCTGGAACGCTGAAAAATCAAACAACGATCAAGCCGGCATTTCCGGAAATTTAAAGAAATATATCCAAAATATTGAGAACTATGTCAAGGTACCTATTAAAGCAATTTCGACAGGACCGGAAAGAAATCAAATAATTTATTTGAACAAATATTAACTTTGCACGGTTTTTGTTTGTAGAAATAAAAAATAAAAAAATATGAAAGATATGAAGAGAATTATCACTTTATTATTGATACTTGTTGTAGGAGTCGTTTATGCTCAAAACCCACCGGAAAAAGTATTAAAAGGATTTGCAAAAAAATTCCCAAAAGTTAAAAAAGGCGTTACGTGGAGTAAAATAAAGATTCTAAGTGACTCTATAAATGAACTTTATATTGCAAAATTTGAAGATAGAAAGAAAGCAACTACTGCCAAATATTCGCCCAATGGATATTGGATCGAAACGGAAATTGCATACACAGAAGATAGATTATCAAGAGGAATCTTGAAATACATCTACGAAAATCATTATGAAGATGACTTGGAGCTTGCAAAAAAAGTAATCCGTCATGATAAAAACGACTACTATTATGTGAAGATGAAGCGTTTCAAGAAAAAGCAATTTCGTCCGTACTACTTTGAATTATGGTTTGATCTCAGAGGAAAAATCCAAAAAGTAAAACGTCCCGATGAATTGAAATCAGACTATTTCATTACTGCCGAGCTTCCCAAAAAAGTAGCAAAAACATATATGAAAAAATACCGCAACGTAAAAGATGCAAAATGGAGACTAAAAGGAGATGCTTATGTTGGAGAATTTACCTATAGGACCATTCCTATGGAGACTTACATCTCCAAAGACTCGGCACAATGGATAAAAACCATTGAAAAACCGGAGATTAAAAAAGCAAGAATATTTTCTCCTGTCAAAAGATATGTAGAAAAAAATTATCCAAAATACAAGATTGCAGCATATCAAAAAATTGTCTATCCTAACAAAACCAAAAGCTACTACCACGTAAAACTATTAGCGAAGAAGAAAAAAACAAGTCCTCAAGAGATTGAGTTGGACTTCAACAAATCAGGTAAATTAATGGAATAGAGTAAATATAACATATTCTTATTATGAAAAATGCGGAATGGATTGATTGGATAAGCCGTTTGGCAATTGACTACGGGCTGAAAGTGATTATTGCAATAGTAGTACTGATCATAGGATTCAAGCTCATAGCTTACCTAATGAGAATCATAGAGCGAATAATGGTAAAACGCGGATTGGACAAGACAATTCAAGCATTTTTAAGTTCATTGACATCCATCGCTTTGAAGATTTTATTGATCATCAGCGTATTGGCTATAGTAGGAGTAGAGACTACATCTTTCGCTGCCCTTCTTGCTGCTGCCGGATTAGCCGTAGGAATGGCATTGTCGGGGACATTGCAAAATTTCGCCGGCGGCGTAATGATTAGTCTATTCAAACCCTTTGTTATCGGGGACTTGATAGAAGCGGAAGGATTTCTGGGAATAGTCAAAGAGATACAAATATTCAATACAATTCTTCTAACTTTAGACAACAGAACCATCATCATCCCCAATGCGCAACTATCCTCCAATGCATTGATCAACTATTCAAAAGAACCGCTACGGAGAGTAGATATGACATTCGGTATCGGCTATCAAGATGATATTGATCATGCCAAAAAAGTCTTGTGGGCACTGATTGGCGATGACGATCGTGTTTTGAAAGATCCGGCAGCCTTCGTTGCCGTAGGAGAATTGGCAGATAGCTCTGTAAATTTTTCCGTTAGACTATGGGTCAAAGCGGAAGATTATTGGGGC
>CAZLTF010000129.1:0-2572 GCA_964562195.1 uncultured Bacteroidales bacterium
TATTACTACGAAGTTTTTCCCTCCAACAATCTTGAGACGGGACTTTGGATGGAAGCCGAAAGAATGGGACATCCTGTCATTAATCAGATTGGTGTGGACACTCAAAATGAAGTAGTGAAAGAGGAAAAAAGATTGCGGGTGGACAATCAACCTTACGGACATATCTTGGAAGCTATCAAATTGCATTTGTTTGACAAACACCCTTATAAGCATACTACCATTGGAAAGATGGAACATCTTGATGCGGCTACGTTGGATGAATTTATTGCTTTCAACAAGAAGTTTTATATCCCCAATAATGCAGTTTTGGTGGTGAGCGGTGATTTTGAAGTGGAAACTACCCGGAAATTGATAGATACATATTTTGCTCCTATTCCACGTGGCAAAGAGATACAAAGTGTCACGATCAAAGAGGAACCGATTGTAGAAGAGGTGAAGGCGGAGTTTTATGATAAAAATATCCAAATTCCCGCTTTGCTTGAAGCCTATCGAACTCCCGGTATCAAAGATCATGATGCCTATGTATTGGATATGATTTCTACTTTGTTAAGCTCAGGGGAAAGCTCACGGCTGTACAAGAGATTGGTAGATGAAGAGAAAAAAGCAATGCAAGTGTTTGCTTTCAATATTAGCCAAGAAGACTATAGTGCCTATGTGATTTTTACACTCCCGATGGGAAATGCCACCTTACAAGATTTGCAGCTTTCTATTGATGATGAGATTCATAAATTGCAGACAGATTTGATCAGTAAACGAGAGTTGGAAAAGTTGATCAACATTATGGAGAACCGTTTTGTTAATTCCAATTCCACCTCCGAAGGAATTGCCTATAGTCTGGCAAGCTATTATATGTTGAATGGGAATGTCAATCTGATCAATGACGAGATCGATATTTACCGGAAGATTACCCGTGAGGAAATACGAGAGGTAGCGAAAAAGTATTTGCAAAAGAATGCCAGAGTTACTTTACGATATTTGCCTGAACAAAAAGAAGAAAAATAATTTACCGGAGGTAGCATACATTAAATACAATACAGCAATGAAAAAGATAACCAATTTACTGATAATTATATTGTTTGTTTTCAATCTTCAAGCGCAGCTTGATATTCCCGGGATGCCCAAGGAAGGACCGGCACCCAAAATACATTTGGGTAAACCCAAATCATTTACACTTCCCAACGGACTGCAGGTGATGGTAGTGGAAAATCATAAATTGCCGCGGGTCTATGCCAAACTTACTATTGACAATCCACCCGTAAAATTGGATCCTGTCAATGGCGTAGAAGAATTGCTTGGAGATCTCTTTGGTAGCGGGTCAAAAAATATTGGAAAAGATGCTTTCAACGAAGAAGTGGATTTTATGGGATCCACCGTCTTTTTTAGCGCTAATTATTTTTATCTCAATTCTTTGAGTAGATTTTTCTCAAAAACATTTGAACTGGCAATAGATCAAATTTTATATCCCGATTTTAGTGAGGAAGAGTTGCAAAAAGAAAAAAATAAAATGATCGAAGAACTCAAGTCGGGAGAAAAATCCGTGGCAACAGCAGCTCAGCACCTTATGGCAAAAGCCGGCTATGGTGAGAATCATCCTCTCAGTAGTTTCCCTACCGAAGAATCCGTAACAAGAATTAAGTTGAAGGATATTCAAGCGTATTATGATACCTATTACAAGCCCAATAATGCATATCTTATCATTGTCGGAGATGTCGATTTTGAAAATATTCGGAAATTTGTAACAAATCATTTCAGGAACTGGAAGAAAAGTATAGAAACTTTTCCAAGTCCACCTCCGGTCGAAGATGTGGATAGTCCGGTGATTGCTTTTGTTGATATGCCCAATGCCGTCCAGTCGGATGTACGTGTAGTGCATAGCTCGGCTTTGCGAAAAAATAATGAAGATTACTTCGCTGCCTTGATTGCCAATAATATCTTGGGTGGAGATTTTAATAGCTATCTGAATATGAATCTGCGCGAGGAGCACGGTTGGACTTACGGTGCACGCTCATCATTAAGTACCTACAAATACGGTGGATTGTTTTCTACGCATGTCAATGTTCGTAACGAAGTTACGGATTCGACTGTAGTCGAAACATTGAATCAAATTCATAAAATCATCGACCGGAAAGCCGATCCCGACCAAGTGAAGGTAGTGAAAGCCGGTTATTCGGGAAAATTTGTGATGGCTATGGAAAATCCTGAAACAGTTGCCCGCTATGCATTGACCATCAAGAAAGACAATTTGCCCGGAGATTTTTATGAAAATTATCTTAGCCGTCTTGAGGCGGTCTCTTTGGATGAGATTCAAAAAGCCGCAGATAGGTATTTCGATCCTCAAAAAGTAAAAATATTAGTCGTCGGTAAAGCAATGGAGGTATTGCCTGCATTGGAGAAACTGAATATTCCGATACGGTATTATGATAAATACGGCAACCCGTGCGAGAAACCGGATATGACTATCAAATTGCCCGATGGAATCACCAAAGAGAAAATTTTGGATACTTATTTTGAAGCTATGGGAGGCAAAGAAAAGTTAAAGCAGATTCATACTTTGCAATATTCGGGCGATATC
>CAZLTF010000130.1:0-2304 GCA_964562195.1 uncultured Bacteroidales bacterium
CAAAAGTAGTGTCTGATGAAGGAATCATTGACTTTTTGATTAGATTAATTACCCTGCTCCGGTATAAAGTTAGTCCTGTACGCAATTTTCCTTTATGGTAAAATGCTTGAAGTTCAGCTGTGTTTATCAGCTCGGGAGTTAGGGTTGGATTACCGGTATAGATAGGGTGTATAACATCAGTTTCTTCCGGAAATGGTGCTCTAAAAGCAGTGCTATACAGAGATTTAATTCCAAAATTGTCATTGATGTTAAAAATTATTCCTGCGCGTGGAGAAAGGTTTGGAGCATAAGAAGTGGAAGCATTTAGCTGAGCACCAATGATAAATTTAATTTTCTTAATGGGTTTGTAGTCCAATTGGGAGTAAAGACTGCGTTTGTTGTGTGTGCCGGCTTGGATAAAACCTCTTCCGAAAAAGTGATTGAGTTCATAGTATCCTCCTACGATAATATTCAATTTATTGGAAGGGCTAGCTTGCAAGCTAAGTTCTGCCAAGAGGTCATCACTTTTGGCTTTTAATTCGCCGGGTTTGGCATTTTCTTCGATACCATTGTATGTGAGATTTGCAGAGATTGAAAAAATATGATTTAGATCGGCAGAATAACCCAAGTCTGCAAAGTAGCGTCTTGGATTGATTTCTTCACCTGCTTTGGCATTTTGAGTCTCCCATTTGATAGGACGAACAAAAGAGAAAGGCTGAATAGCACCATAACCTGCTGAGGCAGACAGCTTCTTGTAATTGATATTTAAAAATATGGAATTATTGTCTTTTGACCAATTTTCATTTCTCTTCTCCGATGGACTAATAACTTGACCGTTTTCCTTAATAACGGCATCAAATACTCCACCAAAGTCACTTCCGTCGTCATCATACCATCTACCTCCGATATTGATGTTGAAATCGTCATTAATGTGAATCCCGCCTCCTATGTTGATCGCTTTTGTATTAAACGAACCGGCTTGGACATTGGCTTGAAAATGGCTCTTGCCGGTAGCTTTCTTTGTGATAATATTGATCACACCTGCAAAAGCATTGGAACCATATAATACCGATCCCGGTCCTCTGATGATCTCTATGCGTTCGATTGATTCAACAGGAAAAGAGTTGTATATTAGACTGTTAAATCCACCGGAAATCCCTTCTCTCATAGGTCTTCCATTGAGCAAAATTAAAACATGATTGTCGTATGCCGTCGCATGTTGACCTCGTATAGAGGCTACGTTCCATGTGAGTACACCGGCATGCAACATATATATGCCGGTAGCACGATTGAGTATATCCCATAAGGATGAGACTGAACCGAAGTTGGCTATCTCTTCTTTCGATATTACTGAAATAATTCCGGGAGCATCGGTGATCTTCTCGTTGTTCTTGGAGGCTGTTGCCACTTGTTTGGAGGATTGAGTTACCCCAAATTTGAATACATCTTGTGCATTGAGGCCAAGACTTGCTATGACCAATAGGCTAAGTAAAATTTTTTTCATGTTATTTATTTTTTTGTCGTTTAATTCTTTGTAATGTGTCCTTTACAATAAAATAGCACACATCTTTGAGAGTGTGTGCTATCAAGTTATCAGGATATTTATACTATATTAATCAAAATCAAATGAGACAGGAATCCAAACCCCTACATTTTTGTTTCTGAAAGTAGCAGGCTTAAATTTTGCGTCTTTGATAGCATCAATAGCAGCTTGGTTGAGTTCGGGAATACCTTTTGTAACAGTTGTTTTTGTTACTTCCCCGTTTTCGTCAATATATACCCGTAATGACACAGTCCCTGTGATTCCTTTTTCTTCCGCCTCTCTTGGGTATTTTTGTTTGATCTTGCTACGCAACTTGGGGGCTTCATCGTATTTGTTCATGTTTATCGTATGTCTGCTTACAGGAAACAACTTAGAACCGGGAAGGAATCCCCACTGTCCGTGATATTTTGTTGCCCAGCACTGAGATTCGGGAAAATATTTGTACACATTTACGATAGAATCCGATGGAATCGTGACTTCGGTGGCTGCCGAACCACAATTTGGCTCCATGCGCATTTCAAAATCTCCGGTTAGTCGCATTGTCGTAGGAGTTTTCCCTTCCAATTCGTATTTTTTCATAAAATCCTGAGCCGGAACTACGCTTGTTTCGTTTTTAACACCATCATTATCGGTCATTGGACCACTTGACATTTGTGCCATCAATAATTGACTGAACAAAATTACAATTGCTGTTAATGTAGATTTTACTTTCATTCTCTTTCTTCTTTTATTTTTACTAAACTATTACTTCTCTTCCTATTACTTTGTTTATACATCCCTAT
>CAZLTF010000131.1:0-2134 GCA_964562195.1 uncultured Bacteroidales bacterium
GCATACAAACGGATATTATTGTCGTGAAGTGTATTTATTTCTTTTTTGATAGAGCTAACCAACAATTTCATCAATGCATCTACTTCACGTTTTGGACGGTTCCAATTTTCGGTAGAGAAAGCGTAGAGTGTAAGGTGTTGAATTCCAATTTTGGCACAAGCTTCGGTGATTTCCTTAACGGTTTCCACCCCTTTGTTGTGTCCAAAAATCCGGATTTTCCCTTGTTTCTTTGCCCATCGACCATTGCCATCCATAATAATGGCAATATGTTTGGGTAATTTTTCTTTATTTATTTTTTCAAAAAAAGACATTGTCATTGATTAATTGTTAAAAGTAGAACATTTTCCCCGTTTTGAAAGATTAAAGCGGTAAAAAACAGAAAGCCCTGCAAAAGAATACCAATCTTGCGAAGCACGAAGTCCTCTTTGCATATAGGGTTCGTGATTCAAGCTTGGATCTGAGATTTGGATATTGTCATAGTTATGGTCTCCGGGAGTAATAGTAGAAGAAGACAGGTAATATTGTGTACTCACATCATCAAGATAATCGGTAAAAGTGCGTCGCAAGCCCCATTCAAGTGCGACTGCAAATTTTCCCGAGAAGCTATACTTAAAACCGAAGCCAAAGGGAATGGCAATTTGATACAAACTATATACCTTATGTGTGTCTTCGCCCAAAACATCACCTCCTTCTCCTTCCGTATTCAGGTCTCTTAATGAAATGTCACTCAAGGTAGGGCGATGATAAAAACCGGATAATCCGGCGAATAAATATGGCGAGAATACATCCTTGGCACTTCCGGTGAAGTATGGCAAAAAATTAAATTCCGAGACAAAAGAAAGTTCATATATCTTGGATGTAAAAGAAAGTTGACGTTCGGGCATAAACCCCGAACTGGCATCATCTCCTTTTATTTTTCCATAGGTAAATTGCCCTCTATAAGCCCAACGTTTATCTTGAACATAACGAATCAGCCCTCCATAAGCAATATCTGTGTTCAAAAAATGAGACTTCGGATTGAGATCACCCACATAATAAGCGCCCCCTCCAAAAAGACCTACCTCAATCGACTGAGTTCTAACTTGCTGAATACCAATAACTAATAAAACTAACAAAAACTTTTTCATTCAATATATCTTTATTTTATACTATAACACAAAATGAAATATGTTATTTTATAAAACGAGGCAAATATACGAATAATGACACTTTAAACTTTTTTTTCTTTTTAATTTAAGTTAAATATTCATGATACATACAAAATCAGGCTTTTTTGCTTTCATTTTTAGCAAAAAGTATTTCTTGTTTTTGTATCATTTGTACGATTTGGAGTACATCAAAACAGGATGCAAAAACATACCCATAGCAAAGGGAACAAGATGCACAATCTTAGTTTCTCAGGTCTGCCCCCCAATTGAGTTTTTCGTGAATTGTTTTTAGAAAATCCTTTCCTTCGGGTTGAACGAGGTTTACTTTAAATTTTTCGGTTTTCACATATAGCTCTACGGAGGAATCTACGGATTCGGAACGGGAGTCAATATTTACAAAAAATTTACGAATTCGACCTACAATTTTAATCCGTATCTGGCTATCATCGGGTATGACGATCGGACGAACGGTGAGGTTGTGTGGAGCAATAGGTGTAATCACAATATTTTGCGATCCGGGCAAAATAATCGGACCGCCACAACTTAAAGAATAGGCAGTCGAGCCGGTCGGTGTAGCGATGATCAGCCCATCTCCCCAATAGGTATTTAAGTATTGCTCATTGACGTAGGTTTCGACGGTCAGCATCGAAAATGGTTTTTTTCGGTATATGCTTATATCATTGAGAGCATAATTGAGAGAGCCGAAAATATTGTTTGTAGTTTCAAGGCGAAGAAGGCTTCGTTTGTCAAGTTTATACCTACGGTTAAAGACCTGATCAAGAACAGATTTCATATATTGAGTTTGGACGGAAGCCAAAAAACCCATTCGTCCCAGATTAATTCCCAAGATAGGAATACCGGTATCTTGCACAAAGGTAATTGTCTCCAATAAAGTACCATCTCCACCCAGCGAAAATAAAAAATCCGCTTTACGCATTTCAGTATGCGTAGTAAAAGTCTTGGGGGTCGATAAGAATCTTACAAAT
>CAZLTF010000132.1:0-2061 GCA_964562195.1 uncultured Bacteroidales bacterium
ATCAAAAGTACCTTTGGACCATACATCATCCCGACAGGTTTGGTATGAGGTTGTCCGTTTCTCATGATTGTCATCAATCCCAATTCTCTCCGGAGGCGTTCGATGATCATCGGGGATACATTCCCGCCGCCATTGCCACGATCATCAATGATTAAAGCTCTTTTGTTGAGTTGAGGATAATAATATTTTACAAATTCGTTTAAACCTTCGGCGCTCATATCCGGAATATGGATATATCCTACTTGTCCGTTTGTTGCTTCATTTACCTTACGAACATTATTTCTTACCCAATTGAAGTAATACAAGGCACTTTCGTCTTCGACCGGCTTTACCATTACCTTCCAAGCTCCTTCCTTGCGGGGTTTATGGTTGAGTGTCAATTCGGTTTCGCTGTCTGCCAAATCAATCAGCAATTTGTAAATATTATCAACGTCTTTTGTTGATTGCTCATTGATTGCGATGATATAGTCGCCTGAATGTGCTTTGACCCCCGGCTCGGCAAGTGGAGAATAGGTCGATTTAGTCCAGTTTTCTCCTTTCAAAATCTCATCAATCTTGTAATAACCGGATTGATCGCGGGAAATTTTAGCTCCAAGCAGTCCCATCCGGATACGCAGAGGCTCTTGTTTGTCACCGCCGTTAACGTAGGCATGTCCGGTGCTCAATTCGCCGATCATCTCACCGATAATATAATTCAGATCATTGCGGTTATTAACATATTTCACGAGAGGTTCGTATTTTTCATAAATGGATTGCCAATCAATGCCATGCATATTGGGGTCATAAAAGAAATCTCTCATTTGTCTCCACGATTCCGTGAAAATTTGATGCCATTCTTGGTGCAAATCCACCATCATTTTCATATTATCCAATTTCAGAGGATTCTCAAGATTGGCTTTTCTTTTCGGTAGGTCCAAAATATAATATTTTCCATCTTTGGTGATTGCCATTTTCTTTTGGTCGGCAGATATCAGATAGGAATTTGTCTCTGCGATTTTGGTTTCTTTTTGTTGATTGAGATTATACATTTTCACTTTTGCCCGCCGGTTTTTTCGATTGGAAGTGACATAATACACATTATCATCTACGATATTGATTCTCCGGTAGCTTCCTGCGCTCACCGGAAGTCCTACTATCCTTTCGGTGATATTCTCAAAATCAATGGATACTTCTTTGCTCTCATTTTTGTTCTCTTCTTTGCCGGATGCCTCGTTTTTTTCATCGACTTCATCATTTTGAAATACAAATGGATTGGGGGTATCTTTTTGCAAAAGAATGAAATATATCTTGGACATATCTACATAAGCGTGATTCCATTCCGTATGTGAATAGATAGGATGAAAATCCCTCGAAGAGGTAAAAAACAGATACTTCCCGTCCGGACTAAATCGGGGAGAACGTGAAGCATACCACATATCCGTGACGATTTTACTTTTTTGGGATTCGAGATTATAAATAAAGATTTGGCTCATTCCCCGCTTGACCGGCTGTGAAAATGCAATCCAACGACTATCCGGTGACCAAGTAAAATCATAATATTCTCTTTCCGGAGTTTTATCGACTACTACAACCTCTTTTGAGTCAATGTCCACATATTGAAGACGTTGCATCTTGTCTGACCATAAAATCTTTTTACTGTCCGGCGACCAGCTAAGCCCATATTTATAGGTGTCAGCGTTGAAAGTCAGCTGAATAGGCTCTTCACTTCCGTCTTGTTTTTGAATAAAAATCTCCGTTTCACCGGTACGGTCGGAGATATAAGCGATATATTTCCCGTCGGGAGACCAATTTACATCCCTGTCGTGTATGCCGGAGGAATGTGTCAGATTTCTAGTAAAACCGTGTTGTGCCGGTACCGTAAAAACATCACCGCGAGCACCAAATACCATCCTTTTCCCGTTGGGGGACACATCCCAAGAGGCAATATTTTGGGAGGCATCTTTCAGCACAAGCCTGCCGCCGGTCATATCATTGGCAATCGTGATATTGAGTTTTGTTGCTTTTTCGGTCGATAAATCAAACAAATACAAATATCCTCCATTCTCAAAAATAATATGTTTG